>NZ_JBANBA010000048.1:0-62364 GCF_059803475.1 Bradyrhizobium sp. UFLA05-89
GACGCGGCCCGCGCCCACGACATTCGAATCATGGTTGCCCATGGATTCAGAAGCCCGCAACAAAAGCAACTGTAATGTTAGGGCCAATCATCCCTAATCTGAACGGACGCAAGCAAGGTGCCTAGCGCCTCGCCGCCTCATGCTATCGTCGCGCCAGAGTGCAGCCCAGCGGCCGCGATGATCCCGCCGAGCTCTCGCCCGATTGCGTCGGCAGCTCGTCGAACATGTTCTGCTTGCCGGTGTTGAACTCGAAGATCTTGCGGAACACGCCGGGCATCATCGCCGAGATCGGATTGACTCGCATGACCGGCTTATCGGGCGCCCCGACGACCTCATAGGTCACGCCGATCAGTCCCTCATTGTTGCCGTTGCCCAGGAGAAGGCCGATAACGGGCAACTGGCCAAAGATATTGTTCACCCCATACACCGGCACGAAGGTGCCGCTCATGCAGACCTGATTGCCGGCATAATCGATCGCGCCCTCGATGGTGGCGCCGATCATCGGTCCCTTGACGACACCGTCGCGGATCGTGAGCGCACCGTTCTGCCGAGTGAATTCCGCGCGCAACGCCGTGAAGGATACGCCGCTCTGCGCGCCGTTGGAACCGCCCGCCGCAATGCGATCGAGCTGCTCCATCCCCTTGACCGTGAAGTCACGCACGTTGATGAGGCCTTCCCGTGCCGTCGGCTCCGATGTCGGCGGCTCCATCGCAACCACCATCTGGCCGCCGAACACCTTGTTGGTGGTGTCGGAGAAGCGCAGGAAAGCGCCGGCGTCGTTGGTCTGGAGGTAGATCACCTCGCGACCGCCCTGCGCGCGCCCGCCGCGCAAGTCTGCCGTCACCGGCGTGTCCTTGCCGACCTTGCCGTTCAGTGTGAAGGCTTTGACGGCACCGCTCCGCCGCGACATCTTGGCATCGACGCTGCGCATCGCCTCGCCGTTGAAGCCAGCGACCGCGCCGAGCTTGACGTCGATGTCGAAGTCGACGTTCTTCAGCTTGTTCTTGTCGTCCTTGCCGGAATTGCCTGAGATCGCCGACTTCAGGAAGCCGCGACCGTCGAAGACGTCGCCGCGCATGGTGCCTCTCACCACGCCGTCGGGACCGCGCTCCACCTTGAGCGAGGCCTTGTCGCCGTCGGACGGCGAATAGGTCGGGAAGTTCGCATTCATGAGGTCGCCGTTCTGGTCGACCTCGAGCGAGCCCTTGATCGACACTCCCGCACCTTCGACGGCGATATCCTCGAGCCGCGTCGATTGCGCGGTCGGCACCACCTTGAAGCTGGCCTTGCCCGACTTGCCTGGCAGCTTCACCCAGCCCGGCAGGATGTTGTCGAGCTTGAGCGAGGTCAGATCGGCCTCGATGCCAAGGCGCGTGGTCTGCTCGGGACCGCTGGCAATCTTGCCGGAGACCTTGATCGGCAGCGAACCACTGACGGCGGGGCTCAAGTCGAACCCGAGACGGGCGCGGCTCGCATCGTCGAGCGTGGTCTGCAATTTGACGTCGGCATCGCCCTCGGCCGGCTTGCGGTAATCGAGCGAGGCCGCCTGGCCGTTGATCTTGACGTCGCCCTTGACCTGGTAGCCCTGATTGCTCGCGACGATCTTGAGGCTGTTCGCCTCGAGCTTCTGATTCATCACCAGCTTGTCGGCGGCGAAGCCGTTGAGGTCGGCGGCGACGGTGAAGCTCGTATCCGCCTTGGTCAGCTCGCCCTTCACCGGCAAGGCGAGCGTGATGTTGGCCGAGAAATTACCCTTGCTGGTGTTGGGATCGACGAAGGTTGCTGACAGATCGCTCAGACGATCATTGGCGAGAATTTCGGCAGCCGCGGGCACCGGTCCGTCGACGCGGAATCTGCTGCGCGAAGGCGACGGCTTTATCGCCATGTCCGGCACCTCGAAGGTGAAGTCCGAAAAGGTGATCTTGCGTCCCGCGGGTGTATCGGCAACGCCCTGCCCGATCGTCACCGTCGCGGTGCGTCCGGTGATGTGCGCCTTGAGGTCGGCGTCGTGTACTGAAGGCATGCCGTCCACGGGGTGAACCGCGACGCCGTTGGCAACGATGTTGACCGACAGGCCGTCCTCGGGGATCGGCGGGCCCTTGCGCGGGAGATTGCGCGTCGGCGAATTGACACCGACCTCGATGCGCTGGAGCGTGCCGCGCTCGATCCGCTCGATCACCCACTCACGTAGCTCCGGAACAATGAGCGTCGGCCACATCCGCTTGAGGGCGGTCGCCGACATCGGCGTGCCCGCAAAGCCGAGCATCAAACGCGGCTCGCCGGAATAGTCGATCGCGCCGGTTCCGGCGACGCCGATCTCGCCATTGCTGATGTCGGCCTGCGCCAGCACGACGCGCTTGTGGTCGGTGTCGAAACGGAAGCCGATGGCAATGCGGTTGAAGACCAACGGCGGTTCGTTGTCGATGCCGCCCAGCAGGATCGATCCGCCGCTGAACCCGAGCTGCCAGTCATTGGTGGTGCCATTCGGCGGCTCGAGATGCGCGAGCAGCGTAATCCGGTTGGCGCCGGAGATGATCTTGAACGGCGCCACCAGCACCCGGCGTCCGGCGTCCCATTCTAGGTTGAGCTCGGCCGAATCGATCGCCATCGGATAATCCGGCGTATCGGTGTCGATGATGTTGCCCGCGCCGACGACAACCTTGCCGCGGAAATAGGTCGGCAGGCCGTCGCGGCCGAGCTCGCCCTTGAGCTCGCCGGTCAGCGGCAGGTCAGCGTTGTAGGTCAGGTCCTTTAGCCGCAGCGCCAGCAGGATGTTCGAGGTCGAGACCTTGTCGGCCCGGACATCGACCGAGCGCACGCCGTTCTCGGCAGGGCCGATCGTGGCGCGGAGCGACCATGGCCGCGCGCCCTCTTCGCCGAAGCTGAGCGCAACGCCGCCACCGTGCGGTCGACGCAGGCTGAGACTGATGTTCTCGAAACTCCACTTGCTGCCGCGCTGCTGGTCGTCGACGATCAGATTGCCGTTCTTCAGGCCGATCTCGTTGAGGTTCTGGCCGTCAAGTCCGGTCATGCTCAGGCTGTCGAGCCAGTCGAGCCCGGCAAGCAATCCGCTCTGCGTGCTGCCGCCGGCCGATGACGCTGCGGCCGCATCCGGACCGGAGGGCGCGACGGGAGAGGTCGTCGCGGCAGGCGGTGCAGATCCCGGACGCGGGAAGGTCGGCGGCAGGCCCGCCTCCTTTTTCGACGCGACGCCGGTGGCGAGCGGCTTTGCGGTGTCGCCGGCCGACACCGTGACGGTCCCGTCGGGTGCGATCCGGATCGCGAGCTCGGCATCGACGAGATTGAGGCTCTCGGCGCGCAGCCGGCCCATCAGCAGCGCCATGCCCGACAGCCGCACTTCGGCCTTCGGCGCGCTTGCGACGATGGCGTGATCGCGGTCCCGGACGATGATGTCGCGAATGCGCACCGCGATGCGGATCCGCCCTGCGCGTTCGATCTGGGTGCCGCCGACCTCGACGGTGTTGCCGTGACCGATATTGTCCTCGATCGCAGCCGCAAGCCATGGCGTCGCCATGTCGAGATTGATGGGCCCCGCGCCGAGCCGCCACCACAGCGTGGCGAAGCAACAGACGAAAATGATGACGAGAGTGCCCGTGACGAGGGCAAGCCGTTTGACCCAGCGGTCAGCCGCAAGCCAGCGCCCGAACGTGCCGAAGCCGTCACCTACGCGATGAAAGCGGGAGTTGGAACGGGACAACAGCCGGCGCGCCCGGTGGCCTGCCGCCGCTTCCTGGTCCGGATCCCAATCGACCTCGTCCCATGCAAGAGGGTCTTGCTCTCCGGCGCGCTGATAGAGCTCCCCGCTGTGGTCCTGGGGCGACGAATTTCTTGCCATTGCCTCTCGATACAGGCGGCCATCCCTAGGTTGACCGCCGCCGGGGCCGCAGCCGTCCACGGGGACCAAACGTCCCTGCGCCGGCATTGCCGCCATTCCCTTGATGTTCCTGCTGTTCGTCATGTCGCCCCGAACGCGCGTTCAACGAGCAGTGGGGTGGTGTTTGGAATTCCTTGTAACCATCCTCCGGCGTCGACAGACTTGCCCAGCCGAGGGCGCGATTCCGGCGCGCCGGACGAGATCTGCAATACCGCTTTGGTTGACCCGCCGAAAGCGTCGAAAGGAAGGCGTATGTCCAAGAAAACGCGAAAGAAATCGTCCAAGACGGCCTCCGACAGCCCAACCCCAAGGAAAAAACGGACTCAAACGCGGACTACGGCGACAACAAAGCCCGCGACGACGCAGCGGGCCGCAACACGCAAATCAACCAAAACCTCTATCGTGGCAGCATCGCACAAGGCCACGTCGAAACGGTTAAAATCTTCCGAATCGGCAGCCGCCCCCACCAAGGGTGCCCTGTCCGAAGGCCAGAAGGCACCTGCCTTCAGCCTGCCGCGCGACGGCGGCGGCACGGTGAGGCTGGCCGACTATGCCGGCAACAAGCTGGTCCTGTTCTTCTATCCTCGCGCCGACACGCCGGGTTGCACCCGGGAGGCGATCGATTTCACCCGGCTCAAGGATGCCTTCGCTGCGACCGGCACGAGCGTGCTCGGCATCTCGGCCGACCCACCGAAGGCCCAGGAGAAGTTCCGCGACAAGCACAAGCTAGCCGTCCCCCTGATCTCGGATGAGCAGCATGAGATGCTGGAGGCCTACGGCGCCTGGGGCGAAAAATCGATGTACGGCAGGACCTTCCTGGGGCTTCTTCGCACCACGGTGCTGGTCGGCGCCGACGGCAAGGTGGCGCGAATCTGGCGCAACGTCCGGGTCGACGGCCACGCCGAGGATGTGCTGGCGGCCGCAACATCCCTTTAACCAGTTGCGCGAATTCGAGCATTCCCGTTTCCGGAAAATTAACCATGAACGGCCCAGATTGCTGCGGCAATTGAGCCGTCCGGAACCTCTCCGACCGGCGCGGGAGTGCCGATGTCGAACAGTTCTGCCCAATACTCGCACTACTCCCAGCATCACCCTCACGACCGCGGGCGGCCCTTCAACCGCCGTCCTGTGAGCACCGCGGCCGCGATCCCCCTTCCCGCCGCCGACGACGCCTACACCATCGTGCATCACGGCAAGCAGGTCCGCCTCGGGCCCGTGGTGTTCTGGATCGTGGTCGGGACCATCGTGCTGCTCGGGCTGTGGTCGGCGGCGACCGCCACCTATTTCGCCTTCCGCGACGACGTGCTGACGCGGCTGATCGCCCGCCAGGCCGAGATGCAATATGCCTATGAGGACCGCATCGCCGAGCTCAGGGCCAAGGTAGATCGCACCACGAGCCGGCAGCTGCTCGACCAGGAGCAGTTCGACCAGAAGCTCGACCAGATCATGAAGCGGCAGACCGCGCTCGAGTCCCGCGCAACGGCGCTCGGCGCCATGCCCGACGTGACCGGATCGATCCCGCGCGCGACACCGCAACGCGGCGAGGCCAGCCCGTCACAGGGCACGCCAAAGCCCTCGCCGATCAGCGACACCGTGATTTTCGTGGCGCCACCGGATCGCGAGGCGCGGCTTGAATCGCGAACACCCGTGATCGCCAACCCACAGCCGAGCCAGTTCGCCAAGGTTCAGGGTTTTGACAATGTCCTGGTGCGCTTGCAGACATCGCTTGATCAGGTCGAGAGACGCCAGATCGCCGCGCTCAGCGCCGTCGAGGACGGCATGGAATCGCGCGCACGCCGGATGCGCGGCGTGGTCAGTGATCTCGGCCTGAACCTCGCCGATCTCGAAGCCGCCGTGCCGCGGACCGCGATGGGTGGCCCTTTTGTACCGGTCAAATTGACCGCGAATGCCGGTCCGTTCGAGAAGCAACTTAATCGTATCAACGTCACGCGCGCCGAGGTGGATCGGCTCAACCGCACGCTGGCGCTGGTGCCCTACCGCAAGCCCGTCATCGGCGAGGTCGAGTTCACCTCCGGCTTCGGCGTGCGCAGCGATCCATTCCTTGGCCGGCCGGCGATGCACACCGGCCTCGACTTCCGCGCCGCGACCGGCGATCCCGTCCGCGTTACCGCCAACGGCAAGGTGGTGTCGGCGGGATGGTCGGGTGGCTATGGCCGAATGATCGAGGTCGACCACGGCAACGGGCTCTCGACCCGCTACGGCCATCTCTCCGAGATCAACGTCAAAGTCGGCGAGATCGTGAAGATCGGCCAGGTCGTCGGATTGGTCGGATCGACCGGCCGCTCCACCGGCCCGCATTTGCACTACGAAACCCGCATCGACGGCGAAGCGGTCGACCCGCAGAAATTCCTGCGCGCCGGCGTGCGCCTCAGCGCGGGCTAGGTGCGAAGACACACCGGTCTCTCAGCGACGAGCACATGCTCGTCGCTTTTTTTGTTTAGCGCCGGCCGCCACCCATCCCGCCACCCGGACCACCGAAGCCGCCACCGCCGGGCCCCACGGGACCGCCAGGTGAGCCAAGGCCGCCAGGACCGGACGGACCGTTCGGGCCCGATGGGCCGGAGCCGGGAGCCGGCCCCGGGCCCGAACCAGGCGCGGGTCCACCGCCAGGCGCGCCAGGCTGGCCACTCGGAGAACCGGGCGTGCCGCTTCCCGGATGCAGGATCGAGCCGCCCGGCGAATGGGTGCCTGAGCCGGGCGGGCTGCCCGGTCCCTGCAGCGACGATCCCGGGAACTGCGTGACGGCCTGCACCGATTCGACCTGCAAGCCGCGGCCGCGATCGAACACGCCGTTCAGCACCACCCGTGCCTCGCCTGCGCTCGGCGCAAAACGCGAGCCGTCGTGGGCGACGAGACCAGAGCCAAGCTGCAGATTGGCGCCGGCCCGCTGCACATAGGCCTCGATCGATAGCCGGCTCGCACCGGCAAGATCCGAGAAATCGTCGATCCTGGCGTGCGCGACCTGGAGCATGCCCTGGCTCGCGCTGCCCTCGACCTGAACGCGCTGGCCGACCAGGGCGACATCAGCACCGTTCAGCCGCAGGCCGCCGATATGCAGCCCGTCGGGAC
Source organism: Bradyrhizobium sp. UFLA05-89 (assembly GCF_059803475.1). Classification (NCBI taxonomy): domain Bacteria; kingdom Pseudomonadati; phylum Pseudomonadota; class Alphaproteobacteria; order Hyphomicrobiales; family Nitrobacteraceae; genus Bradyrhizobium; species Bradyrhizobium sp. UFLA05-89. The sequence goes on from NZ_JBANBA010000048.1 coordinate 6,986, forward strand.
CTCGCTCGAGCAGGCCGGAAACCCTTGCAGTGGCGTTGCGACGCTGCTCGACGAGGCTCGCGACGATCGTGCCGTCGGTGCGACGCAGCCCGAACACCGCCACATGGGTGCCGACGCGGCGCCAGCTCTCCTGGCCGCTCGCCACCACTTTCTGGCCGAGCACGGTGATCTCGTTGCCCTTCACTGCTTCAATCGGGCCCGCAACCTCGCTGGCGATGATGATGCTGCGCGTTGCCAGCGTGCCACCGGCCTGCCGGACGGCAACCACGCGCGCGAGCTGTCCGATGCGCAAGCTCTTGGTCGTCGCGGGCTCGCCGTCGATCCGCACCGGCACGTCGGCCGCGTAAGTGACGCGCTCGCCATTGACGTAGATGCTGCCGAAGCGCTGGATCACACCGACGATGCCGGTGCCGCCGATGCCCTGATCATCACCGCGCCTGATGCCAGTGCCGCCAATTCCCTGGTCGCTGCCGCGCTTGGTTTGTGCCCAGGCGGCAGCCGTTCCGGCGAGCCAGAATCCCGTCAGCAACAGGCGGCGGGATATGCGCGGCGGCGTGGTCATGAGCGACCGCCCTCGCCGGTGCCGTCGCTCTCCGCCTCGACATCCTCGCAATAGATGTAGATGCCGAAATTCCAGCGGGCATCGCCGCCCTTGTCCTTGGCGAGCGAGCGATTTGCCTCGCGGTTGGCGGTCTTGAGCGCCTCCATCGCGAGTTCGCGCGAGCGCGCCTCGAGCCGTTTTGCAAGTCTTGGCGATAGGCCGTTGTAATGCACCGCGCGTTCAAGGAAGCGCGGCGCAGGCCCTGAGACGTTTTCAGCCGCCGCGGCGATATGGTCGTGCAGGTTGCGGCCGAGATAGTGCCATTTGCTGTCGTCCTCACCGCGGGGAACGAAGGCAGCCTCGACCAACTCGATCGCGTCATCGCCGTTGATGGTAACGAGCCCGCGATCGAGCCATTCGTCGAGCACCGCGCGCGGCCGCACGTCTTTCGTCACGGAAGCGACGAGCTGCTCAAACGAGGGAGCCTCGCCTTCGGCCGTGCGCGGCAGCGGCAGCGGCTCGCCCTTCGCATCGGTGAATTCGGGCGCCGCCAGCCAGCGCGCGATCACGGCGCTGGTCAGCGACACCGCCGCCGGCGCCTCATGCACGGGCGCGCCGGCGCCGCGCAGCCGCGCGACCTCCTTGCGATGGATTCCGGTGAGCAGGCTGACGCGACTGTCGGTCTGCTCTTTGCCTTCGAGCGCGAAATCGTGCTCGGCCACGTTGACGAACAGCTCGCGGAGCAATTGCGCCAGCGCCGGAAAGGTCATGCCGCTGCGGATGCACAGGCGCACCAATGGGCGCAGCAGCCGCGCCAGGGGCGCGTGCAGCTTTGCCGCGGCGTTCGGCTGTGGTGCAGCCGGTCTATCCGCCGCCTTGGACCCGGGCTTGGCATTCATGGCTGAATTGTAACGGCGCCCCGCGTGGGACACAATCCCACTTTTTTCGCGCGCCTTGTTGACGTGGTAAATTTTCCCACATATACCGGACGCAACTGAGGGCACGACGCGAAAGGGAAAGTTGACCCAATGCCTGACCGCCCGGTCTGCAATTCCAGCAAGATTTCCGCACCTTTCGGCCGACACCGCCCTGGCGCGGTCGAGCCGATGCTGCCTGCGCTCGTGCGCGGCGTGATCTTCATCTCGACACTCGCGGTGCCCTTCGTCGCCGCCCTCCTGGCCGGCTGAGCGGAGCACGACGGCAACATGACCCATGTCAGCGAACCCACCCGCCCGTCGGTTCTTCACATCTTCAAGGTCTACTATCCCGACCTGTTCGGTGGCACGCTCACGGTGATCCGTGACATCTGCGCGAGCCTGAAGGATGCCTTCACCTCCGCCGTGCTGGTCTGCTCGAAGTCCGCCGAAGAACGCCGCAATATCGTCGTCAACGACGTCGCCGTGGAGCGCGTGCAGTCATTCGGCGACGTGCTCTCGCTGCCAGCCGCGCCGACTTATCCGTGGCGCCTCTGGCGCAAGATCGCGCAGCACGACCTGCTGGCACTGCACGCCCCCTTCCCGCTTGCCGACCTCGTCTTCGCGCTCGGCTTCGCTCGCAAGCGGCCGCTGGTCGTGCATTGGCATGCCGACATCGTCACCCATGCCGGTCTGCGCTGGTTCATCGAACCGTTGATGCGCCGGACCCTGCGTCAGGCCGCCGCCATCATCGTCTCCGACCGCGTGCTGGTCGACACCACGCCGCTGCTGCGGGAATTCGCTGCCAAGTGTCACGTCGTGCCGTTTGGCATCGACACCGCGAAATATGACTGGCCAAGGCTCGAGCCGGAGCACGTCAACGATCGCGGACGGCTGGTGCTCGGCTGCGGGCGGCTCGTTCCCTACAAGGGCTTCGACGTCCTGATCCGCGCTGCGGCAAACCACAACTTCGAGGTCTGGATCATCGGCGAAGGCGCCGAGCGCGCGCGGCTCGAGCAACTGATCGACGAGCTCGGCGTTCGCGAACGCGTCCGCCTGCTCGGCTCCGTGCCCGATTGCGAGCGCGTCAAGCTGATGTGCATCGCCGACGTGTTCGTGATGCCATCGGTGACCAACGCCGAGACCTTCGGTCTCGTCCAGCTCGAGGCGATGGCGGCAGGCCGGCCCGTCGTCAACACGGCGCTGGATACGGCCGTGCCGCATGTGGCGCGTCACGGCATCGAGGCGATCACCGTGACGCCCGGCGACGCCGCAGCGCTTGGCGAAGCCATCGACACCCTGATTCGCGATCCCGAACGCCGCCGCCGCATGGGCCTTGCCGCGCGGACGCGCGCGGCGACGCGCTACTCCGCGATGGCCTTCAAGAGTGGCATGGAGACGGTGTACAGCACGGCATTGGCTCAGGCGTCGGCCGCGAGCATAAGCCGCTCCGCTGCCGCCTCGTCCGCCACTCCGGCCTGGCTCGAGGTGATCCGGATCGCAGGCGCGCTGGCGTGGTCCGACATGCGCCATCGCTACGTGCGCTCGCTGCTCGGACCGTTCTGGATGTCGCTCCAGATGGCGATCGTGGTCGCGGTGCTGGGCTCGGTGATCGGCCAGATGTCCAACGCCGGGGTGCTGGCGCGGCTGCCCATGCTCGCGCTGTCGATGACGGCCTGGACCTTCCTCAACAGCGTCGTGCTCGATGCCACCACGGCGCTACAGGGCTCGGCGAGCCTGATCCGCGACCGCGCATTGCCGCCGGTGATCTTCCTCCTGCAATGCACCTTCCGCCAGGCGCTGTTCGCGCTCCACAATGCCTGCGTGCCGCTGATCCTGTGGCTGGTGCTGACCCCGCGCGATCTCTCCCACGCGCTCGCCGCCCTGCCGGGGCTTCTGCTCTTCATCGCCTGCACCTTCGCACTGAGCCTGGTGCTCGGCGCCATGGCGACACGGTATCGCGACCTCAAGCCGATCATCGAATCCTCGCTGATGCTCGGCTTCCTGTCCTCACCCGTGATCTGGTCGTCGGAGATGATCAATCATCGCTCGACCATCATGCGGCTCAATCCGCTGACCCACCTGTTCGCGGTGTGGCGCGAGCCTCTGGTGGGTGGGCATGTCGACACTCTGAGCATCGTCTATGTGCTGGCGTGCCTTGCCGGGCTCACCGTCGCGAGCTGGCTGACCCTCGTCCACCTGCGCAAAGCGGCCTTCTGGATCTAGCGTCATGGCCTCGATCAGCTTGCGTAGCGTCAGTCTCGATTATCCCCTGTACGGCGCCTACGACCACTCGCTCAAGCGCCGCCTGCTCGGCCATCTCATCCGCGAGGAAGGCGGGATGCGGATCATCCGCGCCGTCGACAACATCACGATCGAGGCCGAGGCTGGCGCGCGCATCGGTCTTGCCGGACCGAACGGCTCGGGGAAATCGACGCTGCTCCGCCTCATTGCCGGGGTCTATCCACCCAGCAGCGGCACCGTCGCGATCAAGGGCAACATCGTGCCGCTGCTCGGCCTCAATGCCGGCGTCAATCTTGATTTCGTGGCGGAGGACAATATCGCGCTTCTGCTCCGGATCTCCGGCCGCAAGCCGACCCGCGCCATCATCGACGAGATCTGGGCCTTCACCGAGCTCGAGGAGCGGATGCAGCGGCTGCCGCTGCGGATGTTCTCCTCGGGCATGCTGATGCGCGTGCTGTTTGCGACCGCGACCGCATTCCCGGCCGACATCCTGCTGCTCGACGAATGGCTCAGCGTCGTCGACGAGAATTTCTCGGCCAAGGCGCAGGCCCGGCTGCTCAAGCTGGTATCCCAGGCCGCGATCGTGATCATCGCCTCCCATGACCAGCCGCTGCTGCGTCGCACCTGCTCCACCATCATCAACCTCGATCACGGACGCGTTGCCTCGACGATCGCCGTCGAGCCGACCGCCGCACATCCATTCGAGCTCCGCGAGATACGCGCATGAAGAAGAGCATTCTGGTCGTCTCCGAGGCGCTCGGCGAGCCCAACCACAAACGCGGCATCTTCCACTTCAGCCGCGAATTGATCCGCTCGCTCGAAGCCGATGGCCACGAGCTGACCCTCCTCGTCGAGACCACGCGCCGCTATCGCAAGCTGCGCGGGCGCGAGCGGCGCACCGGGCTGTTTCCGCGGCAATCGCGCAACATCGAGCTTCTGGCGCTGTACCGCTACCTCGACTCCGTCAACATGAGCGAGCCGATGATGCGCAGCCACGGTGGCCTCCGTCGTCTGCTCGGTTGGATCCGGCACCGGATCGACATGGCGACGTCGTGGGAATACGCCCTCTGTTTTCTGCGGGCGATCGGCCTGCGCGGGATGAGCACGCGGCTGATCGAGAACAAGACCGCGGCGCTCGAATATATTCCGCCGGATCTGCGTCATCTCGAGCTGTTCCGCGACTTCCAGCTCGAAGCCGGCTTCTACAGCTATCAGGACTCCTCGGCGCTCTTCCTGCTGCCACCGCCGCGGATCGACGCCCGCGACTACGACGTCATCCTCGTGGACACGCCGACCCGCGTGGCGATCAAGCGAAAGCCCGGCGCCAAGGTGATCTGCGTCGTTCACGACCTCTTGCCGCTCACCGATCTCAAGCTCAGCGACGTGGCAACGCGCCTGTTCCTGTCGCGCCTGCTGACGAGCTTGCGCCAGGCCGACGAGCTCGCCTTCGTCTCCAACTACAGCATGATGCGGTTCAGGGAGCTGTTGCCGCAATTCGCCCATCTGCCTGCGAGGGTCGTCTACCCCCGCACGCAGTTCGACGCCCCGGATGTCCTGCAACTGCCAGCCCCGACGGGGCGTCCGGGGCGGCCGAGCTTCGTGGTCATCGTTTCCAACGAGCCGCGCAAGAACGTCGCCACCGTGATCCGCGCCTTCCGCGACATGCCGCAGGCCGACCTCGTCGTGATCGGCTATGCCGGCCATGCCTCGCAGATGCGCAACCTGCCGCCCAACATCCGCTTCGCCGGCTATGTCGACGAGCATGAGAAGGCGACCCTGATCGCCGAGGCCCACGGCCTGATCATGCCGAGCTTCGCCGAAGGGTTCGGCGTGCCGATCATCGAGGCGCTCGCGGCGAACACGCCCGTGCTTTGCTCCGACATCGCGGTGTTCCGTGAGGTTGCAGGCGAACTCGCCGATTATTTCGATCCGTTCTCAGCCGAGTCGATCCGCGCCTCCGTCACGCGCGTCATCGCACGACAGGAGGAATGCCGCCGCGACATCAGGGACCACCGCGGTGCGCTTGCCGAGCGCTTCGGGTACGAGACCCAGGCCCGCGATTTCCTCGGCCAGTATCGGCCCGCCGAAAGCTTGATGGCCGCGCAGTAGGCCACCGTCATGACCGTTGAAGCCACCGACGCGCGCGACGTGCTTGCGCCTTCGCGCAGCACGGCAAGGCTGATGTGCAGTGCCGACTTGCTCGCCGCGATGATCGCGGCCTCGCTACCATGGTCGACCTCGCTGCCGGCGATCTTCGTCGGGCTGTGGCTGCTCTTCCTCACGCCGACCATCGATTGGCGGGACTATGCGCGGTGCCTGAGGCAACCGGCCTTCGCCTTGCCCTTCGCATTTCTGGGCCTCGCGCTCCTCGGCCTGCTCTGGTCGGACGCTGCCTGGGCAGACCGGCTGCACGCGATCAAGCCGGTCGCGAAGCTCATCATCATCCCGCCGCTGCTCTATCACGTCCAGCGCTCGGAGCGTGGCGCGTGGGTCTTCATGGCCTTCCTTGCCTCGTGCGCCGTGCTCGCGGTCTTCTCCTGGATCGTGCTGTTTCACCCCGCGTGGAAGCTCGCCGCGACGGCATCAGCCGGAGTACCGGTCAAGAATTACATCGACCAGAGTCAGGAGTTCACGCTGTGCGCCTTTGCGCTCGCGTTGCCGGCGCTGACGTTCTGGCGCGAGCGGCGGCTGGCCGCCGCGTCTGGCTGCCTGGCGCTGATCCTGCTGTTCGTCACCAACATGCTGTTCGTCGCTTCCGCCCGCACTGCGCTGCTCTGTATGCCCGTGCTGCTCGCCTTGTTCGCCTGGCGGCATCTGGGCCGGCGCGCAGCGATGCTGCTGCTGGCAGCCACCGTCGCGGCGAGCCTCCTCGCCTGGACGACGTCGCCGTATCTGCGTCAGCGGATCGCCGATGTTGCCGTTGAATACCAGCACGGACACGAGGACATCAGCCACGCCTCCACCGCACAGCGGCTGACCTATTGGCGCAAGGCGATCGCCGCCTTTGCAGAGGCGCCCCTCCTCGGTCACGGCACCGGCTCGATCAAACGGCAATTCGAGCGCGCCGCCGTGGGGCAGACCGGCCTCGAGGCCGAGGTGGTCAACAATCCGCACAACCAGATCCTCAACGTCGCCATGCAATGGGGATTGCTCGGGGTCGTCCTGCTCTATGCGATGTGGCTGGTGCATCTCTCGCTATTCACAGGCAGCGGCCTCGCAGCCTGGATCGGGCTCGTCGTCGTCGTGCAGAACATGACGAGCTCGTTCCTGAACTCGCATTTGTTCGATTTTCACGCAGGCTGGATCTACGTGCTCGGCGTTGGGATGACCGGCGGCATGACGCTCAGGGACGAACGCCGCTGAATCGGCGCCGCCATACCGCCGACACGCGTCCGTCGATCACGAGCAGCGCACTGCCGATGACAAGCGCACCCGCGATCTCGCGCATCGAGACCGGCTCATCCAATGCGAGCCAGCCAAGAAGAATGGCAGTCACGGGAATGAGCAACGTCACCAGCATGACATTGGTCGCGCCCGAACGTCGCAGGATCTGGAAGAAGACGATATAGGCAAGAGCCGTCGACAGAGCCGCGAGGCCGAGCACCGCGAGCCAGGTCGCTACATCCGGCATCGGAAGTCGCCACGGCTGTTCGATCACGCCGGCGACGATCGCCATCATCACGGTCGAAGCCATCAGTTGAAAGGTCGCCGTCCCGAGCGGCGGCGAATCCTTCAGCAATCGTCTCGCCGCAAGCGCCGCAAGGCCATAGCTGAAGGCGCCACCAAGGCAGAGCAGAATGCCAACCCCATGCGCCGTCTGCGACTCGACGTTCCAGCCTCTCAGGATGACGACGCCGACGAGCCCCAAGGCAACGCCGGCCACGCGCCGCGTCTGCAACATCTCTTCGCCCGCAACCGCCATCACGATCACCGTGAACAGCGGCGTGGTGGCATTCAGGATCGACGCCAGTCCGCTTGGAATGAAGGTCTGGCCGATCACAATCAGCGAGAACGGCACGACGTTGTTGAGCAGTCCGATCGCGAAGAACGTCCGCCAGCCTGCAACACCCTTGGGAAAACCGATCTTCTGGACGCGCAGCAACGGCATCAGAATGGCCGCGCCGAGCGCGACCCGCAGGAACACGAGCGTCAAAGGCGGCAGTTCCCGCAACGCCGCGCCATTGAAGAAGAACGAGCCGCCCCAGAGGATCGAGAGCACAGAGAGCAGCGACCAGTCTCGCGCGTCGATCCGGTTGTCCTTGGCAATCATGGTGTCCCGCTTTGGCGATCGAACGGACCGCCTACTGCGAAACCACAGCCATTGCCACCCGATTTCCGATTGGGACGTGCGCCCTATTTCGGCCGCGACACGATCTCGATCATCCTGCCCTCGTCATCGTCGGGCATCACGGCCTTTGCGCGCGCATAGGCGTCCACAGCCGCGCGGCCAACCAGCGGCTTGTCGGCGAGCAGGCTTTCGGCGAGCTTGACCGCGTAGTCCGCATCCTTGTGCCGCAGCGCCGATGTGAACGTCGCGCCGCTGAAATCGCGCGCGACCATGCGCTTGGAGTGCCGCAGCACCTGCGGGCTTGCAGCGACACCGGCCTGGATCGACTCCAGCACGAGCTTCATGTCGAGCCCGGCCTGTTCGGCGATCGCAAGACCTTCGGCAAGGCCCGCAATCTGGATCGCACCCATGAGGTTGTTGATGAGCTTGTAGACCGTGCCCGATCCCACCGCGCCAAAATGGCGGATGGTCGAGCCGATCGGCTCGAGGAACGGCCGGGCGCGTTCGAGATCGGCGCTGTCGGCGCCGACCAGCAGCGTCAGCTTTCCAGCCGCTGCCGCGTCGGGCAGGCCGGTCACGGGGCAATCGATATAGATGAGCCCGCGCCCGTTCAATTCGCGCGCCATCTCGCGTGCGTGATCATAGGAGACCGTGGAGCACTCGATCGCGATCGTGCCGGCCTTTGCCGTCTTCGCGGCACCGTTGGGACCAAGCCACACGCTGCGCGAAGCCTCATCGTCGGCGACCATGGTCACCACGGCGTCCGCATCGATCGCAGCGTCTTCGGGCGAGGTCGCCCAGCGCGCGCCGCGCGCAATCAGGTCTTCCGCCTTGGCCTTGCTGCGATTCCAGAGCGACACGGTGAAGCCGGCATCGAGGTAGCGGCCGGCCATGCCGTGGCCCATCCGCCCAATCCCGATGAAGGCGACGCGGGGCATGATCAGTCGACGTCCTCGATCTCGCCGCTCGTGGTGCCGAAGGCGCGCTGGGCGAGCGTTGCGGCCATGAACTCGTCGAGATCGCCGCCGAGCACGCCCGACGTGTCCGAGGTCTGCACGCCCGTGCGCAGATCCTTCACCATCTGGTAGGGCTGGAGCACGTAGGAGCGAATCTGGTGGCCCCAGCCGATATCGGTCTTGGCGGCCTGGTCTGCCGCGGCCTTCTCCTCGCGCTTCTTCAGCTCGATCTCATAAAGGCGCGCGCGCAGCATGTCCCAGGCCTGGGCGCGGTTCTTGTGCTGAGAGCGGCCGGCCTGGCAGACCACTGCGACGCCTGTCGGGATATGCGTCAGCCGCACCGCGGATTCGGTCTTGTTGACGTGCTGACCGCCAGCGCCGCCCGAACGCATGGTGTCTGTGCGGACGTCGGATTCCTTGATGTCGATCTTGATGCTGTCGTCGATGACCGGAAATACCTGCACGCTCGAGAACGAGGTGTGCCGCCGCGCATTGGAATCGAACGGCGAGATCCGCACCAGACGATGCACGCCGGCTTCGGTCTTGAGCCAGCCATAGGCGTTGTGGCCGGAGATCTGGATGGTCGCGGACTTGATGCCGGCCTCTTCGCCCTCGGACTCTTCGAGGTACTCGACCTTGAAACCGTGGGTCTCGGCCCAGCGCGTGTACATGCGCAGCAACATCTGCGCCCAGTCCTGGCTCTCGGTGCCGCCGGCACCGGCATGGACTTCGAGATAGGAATCGAAGCGATCGGCCTCGCCCGAGAGCAGCGCCTCGAGTTCGCGCCGTGCGACTTCCTTCTTGAGGGCTTTCAGCGCCGCTTCGGCTTCCGCGACCACGCCCTCATCGCCCTCGGCCTCGCCGAGCTCGATCATGCCAATGTCGTCTTCGAGCTGCTGCTCGACCTTGCCAATACCGGACAGCGCATCTTCCAGCGAGGTGCGCTCCTGCATCAGCTTCTGGGCCTTCTGCGGATCGTTCCAGAGATTGGGATCTTCAGCGAGCTTGTTCAGCTCAGCGAGGCGCGCCGTCGATTTCTCGACGTCAAAGATGCCTCCTCAGCAGCCCGACTGACTGCTTGATCTCTTCTACCAACCGTTCGATTTCGGCGCGCATGTCGTTCTCTGGTCTAGCGTATGATCCGGGAAAGTGTGCAGCGGTTTCCCGAAAAGATCATGCGCAAACAAAAACCTGAAGCGCGATGACAATCTCATCGCGGAGGGGATGTAGCGGCGGCGGCCGCAAAGCGCAACCGCCGGAGCTTTGGATCGCCAGCTTTATCCTGAGCCCTCTGGACCCTAGTACAACCCGCCGGTGCCCGGCCGCATGAAGAAGCCGGAATCGGGCGGCGCCTGCTGCGGGCCGCGGCCGTCGGCGTCGGCAACGCCGATAACGGAGTAGTTATCCGGCGGCGCCGTGCCAGGCTTGAAGGCTTCCAGGATCGTGCCGCCGGTCTCGCCCGGCCCTGCGCGCATGCCGGTCTTGGCGACGACGCGGATCAGCTTGATACCGGCCGGAACCTTGAACGGAACTGCCGGCTTGTCGGCCAGCGCGAGCTTGAGAAAATCACGCGCGATCGGCGCCGCCAAATGGCCGCCTGTCGCAGCGTTGCCCTTACCGAGCGGGCGCGGCTTGTCGTAGCCCATATAGATGCCGACTGCGATGTCCGGCGAGTAGCCGACGAACCAGGCGTCCTTGGCCTCGTTGGTCGTGCCGGTCTTGCCGGCGATCGGCTTGCCGACTTCCTTGACGACTGTCGCGGTACCGGCCTGGACGACGCCTTCCATCAACTCGGTGATCTGGTAGGCCGTCATGGCGTCGAGCACCTGCTCGCGGCGGTCGACGAGCTGCGGCTCGGTCTGGTTCTTCCAGCCGCCCGGCGCGTCGCAGCCGCGGCATTCACGCTGGTCGTGCTTGAAAATGGTGTGGCCGTAGCGGTCCTGGATGCGGTCAATCAGGGTCGGTTTCACGCGGCGGCCGCCATTGGCGATCATCGAATAGGCCGTGACCATGCGCATCGCCGTCGTCTCGCCGGCACCGAGCGCAAAGGAGAGATAGTTCGGCAGTTCGTCATAGACGCCGAAGCGGCGCGCATATTCGCCGATCAGCGGCATGCCGATGTCCTGCGCAAGCCGCACCGTCACCGTGTTGAGCGACTGCCGCAACGCGTTACGCAGTGTCACCGGTCCCTGGTACTTGCCGTTGGAGAAGTTTTCCGGCCGCCAGACGCCGCCGCCCTGCCCCTGATCGATTTCGATCGGCGCGTCGACCACGACGGTCGACGGCGTATAGCCGTTGTCCAGCGCTGCCGAATAGACGATCGGTTTGAAGGACGAGCCCGGCTGCCGATAGGCCTGCGTGGCGCGGTTGAACTGGCTCTGGTCGAACGAGAAGCCGCCGACCATCGCGAGCACGCGGCCGGTCCAGGGGTCCATCACCACCATCGCGCCCGACACTTCGGGGATCTGGCGGAGCCGGTACTGGCCTTCGACGGGTTGCCCCTCCTTGGTGTAGAGCGGATCGGCATAGATCACGTCGCCCGGCTGGAGCACCTGGGATACCGCGGTCGGCGTCTTGCCCCTTGCGGCGCCCGAGGCCGCTCGCGCCCATCTCACGCCGTCGAGCGTGACGATGCCGGTCTCGCGCTGCTTGCTGACGGCACCGCCGAGCTCGCGCGCGGGCTGGAAGCCAAGACGCGCCGACTGGTCGCTGGTCTCCAGCACCACCGCCATGCGCCAGGGCGAGATGTCGGACAGCGACTTGATGTCAGCAAGCTTGACGCCCCAGTCGCCGGAAATGTCGAGCTTGCTGATCGCGCCGCGATAGCCCTGCTGCTCGTCATAGTTCACGAGGCCCGTGACCATGGTCTTACGGGCCATGACCTGGATCTTCGGATCGAGCGTCGTGCGCACCGAGAGGCCGCCCTCGTAGAGCTTCTTCTCGCCATAGCGCTCGAAGATGTCGCGGCGAACCTCCTCAGCGAAATATTCGCCGGCGAAGGTGTGGGCGCCGTTGGAGCGGTTGGTGACGACCAGCGGCTCCTTGCGCGCCTTCTCGGCGTCAGCCTGCTTGATCCAGCCGTTCTCCTGGAGGCGGTCGATCACGTAGTTGCGGCGTTCGATCGCGCGGTCGCGGTTGCGCACCGGATGCAGCGTCGCCGGCATCTTCGGCAACGCCGCGAGATAAGCCGCTTCAGAGATTGTCAGCTCGTTCACCGACTTGTCGAAATAGACGAGCGAGGCCGCGGCAATGCCGTACGCACCGAGGCCGAGATAGATTTCGTTCAGATAGAGCTCCAGGATCTTGTCCTTGGAGTAGGTCTTCTCGATCCGCATCGCCAGCAAGGCTTCCTTGATCTTGCGGGCGAAGGACACCTCATTGGTCAGGAGGAAGTTCTTGGCGACCTGCTGGGTGATCGTGGAGGCGCCTTGCGGACGACGGTTGGAGCCGTAGTTCTGCAAGTAGAGCAGTCCGGCGCGTGCCATGCCCGTGTAGTCGATGCCGCCATGCTCGTAGAAATTCTTGTCCTCGGCGGCGAGGAACGCGTTGATCACGAGTTTCGGCACCGCCTGGATCGGCAAATACAGCCGGCGCTCCTTGGCGTATTCGCCGAGCAGCGAACCGTCGACCGCGTGCACGCGGGTCATTACCGGCGGCTCATAATCCTGAAGCTGAGAGTAGTCCGGCAAATCCTTGGAGAAATGCCAGATCAGGCCTGCCATGGCCCCGACGCCCACCAGGAAGACCACGGTTCCCGCGGCGAACAGGAAGCCCATGAACCGTATCAGCAAGCGCATTATCTGTTTATCCGTTCAAACCTTGAACAACCAACGGCGCCGGCAAAGGGCGCCTTCCTTAAGCTGCGAATTCACCGGCGTACCAGATTACACCACTTAAGAGACTTCGCTGGGCCTGTAGCCCTATCACGCTTGCCGAGGGGGTTGTCGATTCCTGCCCCCCATCCGCAGATTTTATAAAGCGCCCGCTGTGGCCAAACTAGGGCTTTGCGGGTCAGCCAAAACTCCCTTTATATCAATTGGCGGGCCCGGCGGTCGCGAGCCGCTTGGCCAAAAAGGCATCTATCGCCTGGGCCATCGAGGTCACAGTCCGGGAGCGCCAGCTCTCCGAGACCAGATGCTCGAGGTCCCCTTTATTCGAGACGTAGCCAAGTTCGACCAGCACCGAGGGCACGTCGGGCGCCTTCAGCACCCGGAAGCCAGCCGATTTCAGGGGATGCTTGTGCATCCGCACCGTCGTCTTCATCTCGCCCATCAAGAGGCGGGCGAAGCGGTTTGAAAAGGTGCGGGTTTCCCGCTGGGCAAGGTCGATCAGGATGTCCGCGACCTCAGCGGGCTCGTCGGACAGGTTGACGCCACCGATGGCGTCGGCCTTGTTTTCGGCTTCCGCCAGCCGCTCGGCCTGGGCGTCGGAGGCCTTGTCCGACAGCGTGTAGATGGTGGCGCCCTGGGCGTCGCCTTCCGCACGCGGCAGTGCGTCGGCGTGGATCGAGACGAACAGCGCAGCATTGATGGAGCGGGCGACTTTGACGCGGTCGTTGAGCGGGATGAAGGTGTCGTCATCCCGGGTCATGACCACCCGGTACTTGCCGCTCTTCTCCAGTCGGTCGCGCAGTGCGAGCCCAAAGGCCAGCACCAGGTTCTTCTCGGCTTCGCCGCTCGACTGGGTGCCGTTGTCGATGCCGCCATGCCCGGGATCGATCACCACCACGGGACGCGAATCCGTCGGCGCCGCGGGTTTTTGTTGGGCCGGCTCTGGCGGCGCCATCGCCGCTGGCGCCGGGGGAGCATCAGACGTCGCCGGATGCAGAGCGGCCCGGCTTTCGGGCGCTACCGACTGCACGAAAGCAGCGCGATCGACCTCCTCCAGCTCCAGCACCAGTCGGGCCGGCTGGCCATTTGCGGCCTCGAGCACGTAGGAATTGGCGATCTTGGCAGGGCCTGCGAGGTCGAGCACGATTCGCGAGCCGCCCGGCATCACGAGGCCATAACGGAACGCCTTGACGAGCCCGCGCCCGGCCGCACCGGTGCCGGCAGGAAGCTGGAAATTGATCTGGGGAACATCGACCACCACCCGGTACGGATCCGCCAGGGTGAAGGCCCGGAACGTGATGGCCTGGTCGAGATCGAGAACAAGGCGGGTCTGCCTGGTGTCCCCGGCCAGACGCGCCGCTGAGACAACCGGGAAATTCGACGCCGAAACGGTAGCTTGCGGCTGGCTTTCCGCCGCCACGACGGGCCTGGAATCAGAGCACGGCAATGCTGCAGCGCACAACAGCGCACATCCCAGCAAAATCAGATGATTTGCGCGGCTCGCCACCGATTCCGTGCCTCCGAGCGGCTCTTCTAACGCAATAGAACCGCAGGGTTAATCCATCTCTAATGACGAAATGACCAAATCTCGCCGGGTGTGACCAACGCGCGACGCTCGCCTGACGCTCCCTTGCACCAAAGGCGCATTCCTCGTATGTACGGACTGCTGACGGCCAATATTTCCGGTTGCGTCGCTCTCAGCCTCCCGGTGCAGCGCCGGAACTCTCAAGGTTTGAGAATTCCAGCGTTTTCCCCCCTCCTTCACGGCCAGCGCGGCGCGCGGCAGCGAGGTTGGACGGGTCAAGGCTCCGGTGGCGCCGGTCCCAGGTTACCACCATTTCCAGGGACGGCTTTGACAGGCGGCGTAGCCCGTAACCCGGCTCCTTAATCCCAAGGACCGGCGGTGTTCCTAAGGGGGCGAGCGCTTTCGCGCCACACCCTGGCCAGCAGCAACTGATTAAGGGGCGGCGCGCTCGCCGTCCAATGTTTCATACGGGCCGACGCTTGATGCGCCAGACTGTGCCGACCAAAACTGAGAGACAATTCGCGACATTGCGGAGTGAAACTTCCGCGCGCCGTGTTGTCCTCTCGGCTTCCGGTTCGACGCGGCGCGAGCGCGGGTGTTTTGGCCTTCCCCTCACCCCCGAATCAGGTGGACCGTCGCATCACCCGGCAGCGCTCATCGCGCCCACGGTGAATCGCGCCCGCCGCCGCCAAGAGTTAAGACATGCCCAACAAGATGTTGATCGATGCCACCCACCCGGAAGAGACCCGGGTCGTCGTGGTCCGCGGCAATCGCGTCGAAGAGTTTGATTTCGAGACCGCGCAACGCAAGCAACTGCGCGGCAATATCTATCTCGCCAAGGTCACACGGGTCGAACCGTCCCTCCAGGCCGCCTTCGTCGAATATGGCGGCAACCGCCACGGCTTCCTTGCCTTCAGCGAAATCCATCCCGACTACTACCAGATCCCGGTTGCCGATCGGCAGGCGCTGATCGAGGCCGAGGAGCAGGCTCATCGCGAGGCCGAGGAGGAGAACGAGAACCGTTCCCACAACCGCCGCCGCTCGCGCCACCGCAATGCCCGTCGTCGCGGCCATGGCGAGCGCGTCCAGAGCGACATCGTCGAGGGCCTCGAGGCCGGCGCTGATCCCGCCGCCCAGCCGCTCGAGGTGCTGCCGGAGAACGCCGAGGGCGCAGCGCACGAGGGCGAGCATCTGCAAGCCGAAGCGGAGCATCACGACGCGTTCGAAACTCACGATGACCATGATCACGATCATGATGAACATGGGCACGAGGATCACGAACATGAACATGAACATGAACATGAACATGATCACCATCATCATGGTGATGGCGAGCACGATCATGGGCACGACCATCACGACCACGAAGACGAGGCGCCCGCGCCCGCTGCGGCAGTCGGAGCCGAACCCGTTGTCGCGCCCGAGGTAGCCGAGCCGCAGGAGGCCGCCGCGTCCGAAGCACCGGCGCCCGAGCTCCATGCCGAGGCGCTGGCCGATGCCATCACCGCCGCGATCGAACCCGTCGACGCCGTGTACGCCGCCGATGAAAGCGCAGAACTGCCGCATTCCGGGGCTGCCACCGAAGACGACGCCGAGGATGGCGAGGACGGTGAAGAGGCCGAAGAGGAAGTCGTCGAGTCCGTCGGCGGCGACGACGTGCTGGAGGAAGTGCCGGAGCGCACCTTCCGCCCGCGCCGCCAGTACAAGATCCAGGAAGTCATCAAGCGCCGCCAGGTGATGCTGGTGCAGGTCGTCAAGGAAGAGCGCGGCAACAAGGGCGCCGCGCTCACGACCTATCTGTCGCTCGCCGGCCGCTATGCCGTGTTGATGCCGAACACCGCGCGTGGCGGTGGCATCAGCCGCAAGATCACGAGCGCGCAGGATCGTTCTCGTCTCAAGGAGGTCGTGCAGGACCTCGACGTGCCCGAGGGCATGGGCATCATCCTGCGCACGGCTGGCGCCTCCCGCACCAAGCCGGAGATCAAGCGCGACTTCGAATACCTGATCCGGATGTGGGAGACGGTGCGCGACCTGACGCTGAAGTCGCAGGCGCCGACCCTCGTCTACGAGGAAGGCTCGCTGATCAAACGCTCGCTGCGCGACCTCTACAACAAGGAGATCGACGAGAT
Organism: Bradyrhizobium sp. UFLA05-89; assembly: GCF_059803475.1. NCBI lineage: Bacteria > Pseudomonadati > Pseudomonadota > Alphaproteobacteria > Hyphomicrobiales > Nitrobacteraceae > Bradyrhizobium > Bradyrhizobium sp. UFLA05-89. The sequence continues at coordinate 23,413 of NZ_JBANBA010000048.1, forward strand.
CCAGGTTGCAGGCGAAGGCGGCTACCGCGAAGCGCGCGACTTCATGAAGATGCTGATGCCGGCCAATGTCAGCGCGGTGAGGCAGTATCGCGACGGCCAGCCGCTGTTCTCGCGCATGGGTGTCGAAAGTCAGCTCGACGCGATGTTCTCGCCAACCGTGCAGTTGCGCTCCGGCGGTTATGTCGTGATCAACCAGACCGAGGCGCTGGTTTCGATCGACGTCAACTCGGGCCGCTCAACGCGCGAACACCACATCGAGGACACCGCGCTCAAGACCAATCTGGAAGCGGCCGAAGAGGTTGCGCGCCAGCTCCGCCTGCGTGACCTCGCCGGCCTGATCGTCATCGACTTCATCGACATGGACGAGAAGCGCAACAACCGTGCGGTCGAGCGCAAGCTGTCCGATTGCCTCCGGCAGGACCGCGCGCGCATCCAGGTCGGCCGCATCTCGCATTTCGGCCTGTTGGAGATGTCGCGCCAGCGCATCCGCGCCAGCGTGCTCGAGAGCTCGACCGATCCCTGCCCGCATTGCGGCGGCACCGGTCACGTACGCTCGGTCTCCTCCGTCGCGCTCCAGCTCCTGCGCGGGCTGGAAGAGATTTTGATGAAGGGCGCGACCCACAATCTGGTGGTCCGCACCCGTACCGACGTGGCGCTCTATGTGCTGAACCACAAGCGCGGTCATCTGCGCGACCTGGAGAACAGCTTCAAGGTCACGCTGTCGATCATCGCCGACTCGTCCGTCAGCGGGCCGCAGGCCTATGTCATCGACCGCGGCGAGCAGGTGCATACGCTGGAAGCCGCCAAGGCGCTGCTCGCGGCACAGGCCGCGGCAAGCCCGCCGCAAGCGGTTGAGGAAGTCTACGACGACGAGGACGGTTTCGATCTCGAGACAGAATCCGAGGTCGAGACCGACGAGACCGAGGGTCTCACTGAGGAACAAGCCGCAGGCGACGCGGCGCCCGAGCAGGACGGCCAGCGCCGTCGGCGCCGTCGGCGTCGTCGCGGCCGTGGCGGCCAGCGCGAGGGCGAGCTTCGCGAGGACACCGCGCCCACCGTTCCCGAACCGGCCATGGCTGCAGGTGAGGCCGACGAGGAAGCCGACGGCGAGCAGGAAGGCGAAGAGATCGAGGAGCAGCTCGACCAGGCCCGCGGTGAGCAGGGTGGCAGCGACCGACGTCGCCGGCGTGGACGTCGCGGCGGTCGCCGCCGGCGTGGCGGTGGTGAGGACGGTCTCGCGGGGTCTATCAGCGACGAGCTGAGTGCCAATCCGCCGCCTGAGGCGACGGAGGCGGTTGCCGATTTCGACAGTTTCACGCCCGACGCGCCGCCGTCGATCACGCAGACTGAGGCAACCGTTCAACCATCGCCACCGCAGCCTGAGGAACCCGCCGAGGTGCAGGCTCCCGTCGAGCCGGCGGCCGCGGATGAAACTGCGTCCGACAGCGACAAGGCCGCGCGGCGTCGTTCGACCGTGCGTGAGAAGGTGAGCTTCTTCAGCAGCCAGCCCGAGCCCGCAGCCGAGCTCGCGCAAGCGCCCGCCGAGGTTACGCCCCCCGCTCCAGCAGCCGAACCTGCGCCAGAGGTGGCAGTCGAAACACCGGCGCCGCAGCCGCGTCGCGCCGGCTGGTGGTCTCGTCGCTTCGGCGGCGGCGAATAGGCCGAACGCTTAGGCAAACAAAAACGCCCGGCTTGGCCGGGCGTTTTTCGTTTGAAACGATGGCATCGCAGACCCTCATGGTGAGGAGCGCGTCTTCGCGCGTCTCGAACCATGAAGGCCCGGCTCTCGTCCGCGGCCATCCTTCGAGACGCCTGCTTCGCAGGCTCCTCAGGATAAGGGGAGAGTGTTTATCACCCAGTAGAAGTTAAAGTGGCGGCAGCTCGTCGTCGTCGAGCGACTGCACGTCGCGGGATGCGATCTGGCGGAGCTGGTCGTAAAGGTCAGGAGCTTCGCTGGTGCAGAGACAGACGCCCTTGGCAGCCAGTGCATCGCCGGCGTTGAGGTAGGCGTGGCCCATCGTGCTGTCGAGATAAATACCGTCGCCCTCGCCCAAGATCTCCGGCGCATAGAACTCGGTGTGGACGGCCACGCGGCCGCTTGTCACCAGAAAGTACTCCTCGCCGGCATGGCGCAGCAGCGGTCCGAACTCCTCCAGCGAGCGCGCGCGAACCTCGGCCAGGATCGGCACCATGCGTTTGCCGATCAGGTCGGTGCATTGATAGGTGTAGGTGTAGAATTTCGTCGTGATCACCTGCCCCTGCCCGGCCCTGCTGAGGCTGCGCCGGGCGGTGACCGGCCGGTCCTGCCCGGGACGCACGGGGGACGCCGGGTTGAACAGCTCGGCGATTTCCATCTTCAGGCCTGAGGTGAGCTGCACCAGCTTGTCGTAGGTCAGCGACATCAGGCCGTTCTCGACCTTGGACAGGGTCGAGAGCGCCATACCGGTCCGCTCCGCTACCTGCTTGAGCGTCAGGCCGCGCGCCTGGCGGGCGGCCTTGAGGCATTGGCCGAGCTGGGAATTGGCACCGTCGGGCGTCGTGATCTCGCTCATGCAGCAATCCTAGCACGGCAGAAGAAAAATTGTTGGCCGATCCGCCTAAAGTTTTTGGCTCAGTTTACGTCGAAGAGATCCATTTGGACGCTCAAAGGGCAGCTTTGCCGGCATTTGCTCACGAAACGACCGGTTCTGGCGAAAATTGGTGCGCCGGCTCCGCTTTCCGATATGCTAAATCGTTTTCACAATTTGAAAGGGATTGGCATTGTCCGGACTTTGCGATTCCAGTGCCGTCGAGCTGCACCGCCTGCTGGCCGCACGGGCGATCTCGCCCGTCGAGCTGCTCGACGCCTGCCTGACGCGCATCACCACCACCAATCCCGCCGTGAACGCCGTCGTGACGCTGGATGAGCCCGGCGCACGCGCCGCCGCCAAGGAAGCCGAGGCCGCCATCCTGCGCGGCGAGGATCGTGGCGCCCTGCACGGCCTGCCGGTCCTCATCAAGGATACCCAGGACACCGCCGGGCTACGCACGACCTATGGCAGCCCTTTGTTGCGCGATCACGTTCCAGCCGCAGACCAGGCTTCCGTTGCGCGGCTGCGCGCGGCCGGGGCGATCATCTTCGGCAAGACCAACACGCCGGAATGGGCGGCGGGCGGCAACACCCGCAATCCCGTGTTCGGCGCGACCGGCAATCCCTTCGATCCCCTGCGATCGGCAGCCGGCTCCTCCGGCGGCTCGGCGGTGGCGCTCGCCTGCGGCATGGCCCCGCTCGCCTCGGGCTCCGACACCGGCGGCTCCTTGCGCAATCCGGCGGGCTTTGCCGGCATCGTCGGCATGCGTCCCTCCTACGGTCTCGTGGCGAGCGAAAAGCGCGCCTTCGGCTGGTCGAACCTGCCGACCGACGGGCCGATGGCGTGCAACGTCGCCGACACCGCTCTGATGCTGTCGGTGATGGCGAGCGACGACCCCCGTGATCCGCTTGCCTACACCCTGCCCGGCGAACCCTTGCGCGGACGCGCCGAGCGTTGGACCGGCCCGCGCCCTGCCGAACTCGGCAAGCTGCGCGTCGCCTTCACCGAAGACTTTGGCTTCGCGCCGACCGAGCAGGCGATCCGCCGCGTGTTCCGCCATCGGGTAAGCAAGCTTGCGCCGCTGTTCGCCGATTGCCGCGAGGCGACGCCGGATTGCTCGGGCGCTGACGACGCCTTCGCCGTGCTGCGCGCAGGCCTTTTCCTCGCGATGCACGGCAAGAACTACAAGGAGCGTCCCGAGATGCTCGGGCCGAACGTGCGCGCCAATGTCCAGGAAGGCCTGAGCTACACGCTTGAAGACTACGCGCGCGCGGCGACCACGCAGACGCGGATCTATCGCGCCTATCAGAGCTTCTTCGAAACTTGCGACGTGCTGATCAGCCCGACCATCACGCTGAGCCCGCGGCCCTGGTCGGAGCTCTATCCGGCAGAGATCGACGGCGAGCCGACCAAATCCTATTTCCACTGGCTCGCGCTCGCCTATGCCGTGACGCTTCCAGGCCATCCCGCGCTCAGCCTGCCGCTTGGCGTCGATGAAGCAGGCCTGCCCTTCGGCCTTCAGATCGTGGGCCCACGCGGCGGCGATGCCATCGTGCTCTCGGTCGCCGCGAGCATCGAGGCCGCGTTTGCGAGCGTCCCGCAGCTCTGCCGGCCGATCCCCGATCTGGCACGGCTCGCCGCGGCGCCGCCGCTCTCGGCCGCGCCCGGCTTCCTCACCTGGGAATGACCCCACAGCAGAGTTAGCAGCGCCACCGGATCGCCGGCGAAACGGAGATGAGCATGACGGAATTGTCGCAGCGGAAAACCGGGGTCGTCGCGTTCGTCCTGCTCTATATCGCCTACTGCATCTCCTACATCGACCGCGCGGCGATCTCGCTGGCGCTGGCGCAGATCGGCAAGGATTTCAATCTCCAGGCGGCCGATCTCGGCATCGTCATCAGCGCGTTCTTTCTCGGCTATGCCCTCATGCAGGTGCCGGGCGGATGGCTCTCCGACCGCTTCGGCTCGAAATATGTGGTGATCGTCACGATCGTGATGTGGTCGCTGTTCACCGCCTTCACGAGCCTTGCCTGGTCGCTGACGTCGCTGATCGCGATCCGCTTCATCTTCGGCATCGCCGAGGGCGGCTTTCCGCCGGCAAGCATCCGCGCCATCGCCGAACTGTTCAAGAAGGACAGCCGGCCAAAAATGTCGGCGCTGCTGCTGTCGTCGAACTATGCGGGCAGCATGATCGCGCCGCTGATCATGGCGCCGCTGATCCTCTGGCTCGGCTGGCGCCACGCCTTCAACACGATCGGCATCGCCGGCCTCGTGTTCGCGCTGGTCTATTTCCTCTACGTCCCGCATTTGGGACGCCTGGGCGCGGCCCAGGCGAGCACGGCGACGACGGCGAAGCCCGCGGACCGCGCGCCGATGCGCGAGCTGATGAAGAACCCGCTGATCTGGCAGTTGATGGTGGTGTGGTTCGGCCTCAGCTGCGTCAACAAGGGCCTTGATTCCTGGATGCCGCTCTATTTGCTCCAGCAGCGCGGGCTCGATCTCAAGACCGTCGGCATCGTGGCGCCGATCCCGTTCGTGATGGCGACGATCGCGACCGCGATCGGCGGCTGGGTGATGACGAGGTTCTTCGCCGAGCGCGAAAAATGGCTCCTGATCGGCAGCTCCGCGTTGACCGGCATCTTCCTCTACGCCATGTACAAGGCGGAAACGATCGCAATGCTGATCACCTACCAGTCGCTGGTCTATTTCTTCAAATCCTTCGTGCTGGCCTCGGTGGTTGCACTTCCGACAAAGCTGCTTCGCGACGACCAGATCGGATCGGGCGTCGGCATGGTCAATCTCGGCGGCCAGAGCGCAGGCTTCGTAGCGCCCGCGGCGATTGGCTTCATCGTGACCGGAACCGGATCCTTCGATGCGGCCTTCGGCTTCCTGGTGGCGATGACCGCGATGTCGGTCATCGTCGCCGCGACCATCAACACGGCGCAGCCAAGGCTCGCGCCGCGCCTGGCTTAAAGGGAAACGTGCCGATGCAAAGTGCAATCGTCCTTGGCGGCGGCATGATAGGCGTCAGCGCGGCGCTGCATCTGCAGCGGCGCGGCTGGTCGGTCATGCTCGTCGATCGCAGGGAGCCGGGCCGCGAGACCAGTTACGGCAATGCCGGAATGATCCAGGCCGAGGCTGTGCGCCCTTATCCGATGCCGCGCGACTTTGCGACGCTGTTGAAGATCGCGACCGGCCGCACCAACGACGTCCGCTATAGCCTCGCGTCCCTGCACCGCCACGTCGAGCCTTTGCTCCGCTATTGGTGGCACTCGGCGCCGAAGCGGCATCGCGAGGCGATCGAGGCGTGGGCACGCCTGATCGCCTATGCAACGTCCGAGCACGATATCCTCATCCGCGAGGCTCACGCCGACAACCTCATCCGCCGCGCCGGCTACCGGCTGCTGCATCGCGATCCCGCCGCGTTCGAGCTCGCGATCAAGACCGCGGAGGAAAACCAGCGCGACTTCGGCGTGAAGTTTCGTGTCCTGAGCGGTAGCGAGCTCGCGAAGGCTGAACCGATCCTGCGCGATGATCTTCCGGGTGCCATCCATTGGCTGGAGCCGTGGTCCGTTTCGGATCCCGGCGCTTTGGTCGCCTCCTATGCCGAGCTGTTTCAGCGCCTCGGGGGCCATATCCTTCTCGGCGATGCGCAGACCTTGCACCAGACATCCTCCGGCTGGTCGGTGCAAACCGACAACGGACCGATCGATGCGGCCAATGTCGTCGTCACGCTCGGACCGTGGTCACCCGATCTGCTGCAAAAATTCGGATACCGCATACCGCTGGTGCGCAAGCGCGGCTACCATATGCACTATAGCGGCGGCGCTTCGCTCGATCTGCCACTGGTCGATACGGCGAGAGGCTATGCCATGGGACCGATGGCCAGGGGCATCCGCATTACCACTGGCGCCGAGCTGACCGGGCCGGATGCGCCGGCAACGCCGGTGCAGCTCGCCAGTGCGGAGGCCTCCGCCCGAGAGCTGCTCGATCTCGGCGGCCGCGTCGAACCCGAGCCGTGGTACGGCACGCGGCCCTGCACGCCCGACATGTTGCCGGTGCTTGGGCCCGCACCGCGCCATCGCGGTCTCTGGATGAATTTCGGCCACGGCCACCAGGGCTTTACGCTCGGTCCCGCGACCGGACGCCTGCTCGCGGAGATGATGAGCGGCGAGACGCCGTCGATCGATCCCGCGCCATACCGGCCGGAGCGTTTCTAGCCAGCGCGTTTTGCGGCGAGGACCGCCAGCGCGGCCGACATCCGCATCAGCGGATCGTTCCATTCACGCGGCCTGCGCTGCCGGAACAGCCGCATGGTCGGATACCATGGGCTGTCCTCGCGGTCGCGCAGCCAGCGCCAGTCGAGCGCGTAGGGCAGCAGCATCCAGACCGGGCGGCCGAGCGCGCCGGCAAGATGTGCAACCGAGGTGTCCACGGCGATCACGAGATCGAGCGCTGCGACAGCCGCTGCGGTATCGGAAAAATCGCCAAGCGCTGGCGCAAGATCGATGATGTCAGTGCCAAGCGCCGCCAGCACCGGGACATCGGCCTCGCGCGGCTCCTTCTGAAGACTGTAGAGCTGCACGCCTGGCGTAATCAGGCGCGGCAGAACCTCTTGTGCCGACAGAGAGCGCTGCGCGTCGCCTTTGTGCCTGGGATTGCCGGCCCAGACCACGCCGACCTTCAACGCGCTCACGCCTTGCAGCGCAGCGCGCCATCGCGACAGTCGTGCGGGATCCGGATGCAGATAGGGCACGTCCGCCGGAATCGTGTCGAGCATCGTGCCGAACACGCGAGGCAAGCTCATCAGCGGCAGTTGCACGTCGAATCGCGGCAGCGGCTCGCCGCGCGCGATCACAGTGACGTCAGCCATCGTCCGCAGCAGTGAAGCGAGCGCCGGCTGGACCTGGAGGATGACGGAGCCGCCCTGTGCGGCCACCATCGGCAGATAGCGCACGAACTGCAGGGCGTCGCCGAGCCCGTATTCAGCGAACAGCAGAAGCCGGCGGCCGCCAAGCGGCTCGCCCTGCCATTCCGGCTCGCTGAAGGTCGGATCGCCGTCGGACAGGGTCTTGCACCTGCGCCGCCATTGATAGGCTTCAAAGCCGCTGGCGAAGTCACCGTTCATCAGCAGAAAATGCGCGTGATTATATTGCGCGAGCGGCTGCTCCGGATCGAGCGCGATGGCCTGGCGGGAGGCGGCAAGCGCCCCGTCTATCTCGCCGGCATTGCGCAGCGCCACCGCGAGATTCGCATGGCCTTTTGCGTAGGCGGGATCGGCGGCGACGGCGCGGCGATGCGCGGCGACGGCTGCTTCCACCCGACCCTGCTTCTCGAAGATGATCCCGAGATTGGTGTGAGCGGGCGCATGATCAGCCTTCACTGCCAGCGCCCGCTCGCAAGCTGCGATGGCCTCATCGAAAAGTCCGAGCTCGCACAGGCAGGCGCCGGAATTGCTGATGATCACGTGATCGGCCGGATCGCGCGCGATGATCCGCTGGTAGGTCGCGGACGCCTGATGCAGATGACCGGCCTCGTGCAGGACGAGACCGAGCAACCGCATCGCCTCAAGATTGTCCGGATCAAGCAGAGTCGAGCGGCGACAATGCACGATCGCCTCCTCGAGCTCGCCCTTGCGGTAGAGCGCAGCGCCGAGATTGCAAAGCAGGCCCGGATCCTCAGGGCCCGCTTCGAGGGCACGACGATAGGCCATCACGGCCTCGTCGAGCCTCTTCTGATCAGCAAGCACATTGCCGAGATTGAGCCAGACGCCACGATGCGCTGGATCCCTTGCGATGACCTCGCGATAGGCCTCCTCGGCCTCGGCGAGCCGTCCCTGCCCCGCCAGCGCCACGGCCCGATTGAAATGCGCACGGGTCAAATGCGGATCGATCGCGATGGCGCGCCGATAGGCGGCGTCCGCCTCCTCAAAGCGCGACAGCTCCGCCAGCGCCACGCCGAGCTTGTTGCATAGGCCTGCATCGCCCGGTCGCCGCAGAAGCGCGCGCTGAAACGCCGCCACCGCCCCGTCCCGCTCACCCTTTACGGCAAGCGCATCGCCCAGCGTGACGAGGGCCGGCGCGTGGTCGGGATCGAGGCCGAACACACGGCTCAGCAGGCTCGCCCCGTCGCTCGCGCGATCGGTCACGAAAGCGACCACGGCGGACAGATGCAGCGCCGGCACATGGTCGGGATGCGCCTTCAGGACTTCGCCGCACAACAAGCCTGCCTGATCCGGCCGCCCCGCCTCGTAATGCTCCACCGCCTGCAACAGAATCCGATCGACCGCCGCCTCGCCCACGATGCCACCCCGCCCTTCACCCCGAAATCGCGATGAGGGTTCAACGGGCGAGCGCGCAAATTCCGTCACTCGGTGCGTTTGGCGGGAGCCTGCCCATCGTCGATAAGGCGCCCAAACAGCAAGGGCTGATCGAGGATCTCGACCAGCCCTGCTATTTCAAAACGTAGCGGCGCGATGCGCCTTGCGTTGAGTTTGCAAATCAGTCCGTCGTGAGCGCCGTCTCCATGTCGGTCGGATCGATCTGCTGGCTCAGCCTGGCGTTGAGCTTGTCACGATCGAGCTCGCCCTCCCACCAGGCGACGATCACGCAGGCGACGCCGTTGCCGCAGAGATTGGTCAGGGCGCGACATTCGCTCATGAACTTGTCGATGCCGAGCACGATCGCCATGCCCGGCACGAGTCGCGGATCGACCACGGCGAGCGTCGCGGCGAGCGTGATGAAGCCGGCGCCGGTGATGCCGGAGGCGCCCTTCGAGGTCAGCATCGCCACCACGAGGATGGTGATCTGCTGGCCCAAGGTGAGATCGACACCGAGCGCCTGCGCGATGAACAGCGTCGCCAGCGTCATGTAGATATTGGTGCCGTCGAGGTTGAACGAGTAACCCGTGGGCACCACGAGGCCGACCACGGATTTCGAGCAGCCGAGCCGTTCCAGCTTCTCCATCAAGGACGGCAGCGCGCTTTCCGAGGACGAGGTGCCGAGCACGATCAGCAGCTCGTCCTTGATGTAGGCGAGGAACTTGAAGATCGAGAACCCCGCAAAGCGCGCGATCGTGCCGAGCACGATGAACACGAACAGTGCAGCGGTGACGTAGAAGGTCGCGATCAGCCCGACCAGGTTGAGGATCGCACCGGTGCCGAACTTGCCGATGGTATAGGCCATCGCGCCGAATGCGCCGATTGGTGCTGCGCGCATCACGATCGAGATGACACCGAACACGGCATGGGCGGCATCGTCGATGAAGGAGCGGATTACGTGGCCGCGCTCGCCGAGCCCCATGATGGCGAAGCCGAACAGCACCGAGAACAGCAGCACCTGGAGGATCTCGCCTTGCGCGAAAGCGCCGACCACGGTGTCAGGGATGATGTGGAGGATGAAGTCGACGCTCTTCTGTCCCTCGGCCTGCTTGGCGTAGTTGGCAACCGCCTGTGCGTTCGCCGCCGCGCTGCCGAATCCCGCACCCGGACGAACCAGATTGCCGACGACGAGCCCGATCAGGAGCGCGAAAGTCGAGACGATCTCGAAATAGACCAGCGCCTTGACGCCGATGCGGCCGACCTTCTTGGCGTCCTGGATGTGGGCGATGCCTGAGACGACCGTACAGAAGATGATCGGGGCGATCACCATCTTGATCAGCTTGATGAAGCCGTCGCCCATCGCCTTGATCCAGTCGTTGGTCGCGACCGAAGGCCACAGCCAGCCGACGATGGCGCCCAGGAAGATGGCGATCAGCACCTGGATATAGAGAACCTTGTACCACGGCTTGGCGGCGGCCTTCGCCGCCGGCGCGCCCGCAGTCATCGTTGTCGTCGTCATTGCTCCCTCCCCTTAACTCTCTTGGTTCTAGCCAAGATCAATTTGAAGGGCCGAGTCAAATGGAACTGCTCGGCCGCTGGCTGCCTATTGGCGGCGATCGACGATCCGGCGTGCAGCCGGCATCAAGGTCGCCCCGAGTGCATTCTTGATCAGCGACGCCGCGATGAACGGCACGATGCCGACCTGCCAGGCCTTGGCGGTGCCAAGCCCGAGGCCGAAAGCAAGCCAGGCGAAGCCCATCGCCAAAATGACGATGTGGCCGATCGCCATGGCCGCGAACAGCCAGGCCATGCTTCGATCCCAGCCCCGCTCGGCGAGAAAGCCCGTGACGAAGGCCACAGCGACGAAGCCGAACAGATATCCGGCCGTGGGGCCGACGAGCGGAGCAAGGCCGCCGACCGGGCCTGCGAACACCGGCACGCCCATCGCGCCTTCCGCGAGGTACGCGATCATGGTTGCGCTACCGAGGCGCCAGCCATAGCCGACGCCAATCATCAGCACGACCAGCGTCTGCAGCGTCATGGGCACATATGGCAGCGGCAGGTTGACCTTGGCTGACAGCGCCATCAAAGCCGTTCCAAGCGCAACCAGCACGATCGCGCGCAGCGCGCCCGCGGCCTCGCCGCTTTGGACCGGCCAGACGATGGCGGCGAGGGGAAAATGCGGTGCGGCGGCAGGCGATCTGTCAGACACGTTGAACTCCGGAAGGCTCGTAAAAAACTGGCGGGCTATTTAAGCCAGTGAGCGATCCGGTCAACTGCTTGGCGCATCTCCTCCGCCGATCTCGCGTAGGAAAAGCGGATGAAGGAGCGGCCGTGCACGGGATCGAAATCGATACCGGGCGTGGCCGCGACATGGGCCTGCTCCAGCATCTGCTGGGCGAACTCAAAGCTGTCGGAGGTGAAATCCGACACGTCGGCGTAGAGGTAGAATGCGCCATCGGCGGGCAGGAACTTGGTCAGGCCGGCCTTGGGCAGACCCTCGATCAGGATGCGGCGGTTTTCCTGATAACCGTGCTTGATCTCCTCCATCTCGGCAGCGCCGTCGAAGGCTGCTTCGGCCGCGATCTGCGACAGCGACGGCACCGAGATCGACAGGTTCTGCTGGAGCCGCTCGACCGGCCGCACCAGGACGTCCGGCACGACCATCCAGCCGACCCGCCAGCCGGTCATACAAAAATATTTCGAGAACGAATTGATGATGAGTGCATGGTCCGACAGCGCTGCCGCGGTAACGGCGGGGAATGCGTAGTCGAGGCCGTGATAGATCTCGTCCGAGATGAAGCGGATGCCGGCGCCCTCGGCGGCCGTGATCAGGCTGGACAGCGCCTCCCTGGACGTCATGGTCCCGGTGGGATTGGCAGGACTTGCGACCAGCACGCCCTTGAGCGGCGCCTTGCGATGGGCGGCCAGCAGCGCCTCGCCTGTCAGGGCGTGACGGGTCTGGCTGGTGGTCTCGATCGGCACCGGCTCGCAGCCGAGCGCGGTCAGGATATGACGGTATGGCGGATAGCCGGGCACCGTCACCGCGACGCGGTCACCTGGCTCGAACAGGGCAAGGAAGGCCAGGATGAAGCCGCCGGAGGACCCAGTGGTGACGACGATCCGCTCGGGGCTCACCGCACAGCCATAGGCGTCGCGATAATGGCGCGCGATGCGCTCGCGCAACGAGGGGATGCCGAGCGCGGAGGTATAATCGATTCGCGCAGTATCCAGCGCCCTGTGGGCGGCCGCGATCGCGGTCTTCGGGGCCGGCGCGGCAGGCTGGCCGACCTCCATGTGGATGACGTGGCCGCCCGCCGCCTCTATACGCGCGGCCGCGGCCATCACGTCCATCACCATGAAGGGGGGAACGTCACTGCGGCGGGATGGTCTCAGCCAGGGCTCCAGCCGGTTCCTCAATATCGCATCGGCCATCAATATCTGCTATTTCGCTTCCGGTCCGGAACCCCCGGGGGCCGGGAACGGGGCGCCGGCGCCCCAGACTGGCCGCATTGTGCGGCTCATTAGGGCATATCCCGTATCCGGTCCGACGCCAATCACCAAGACCAATCACAAGACTGCATTTCAAGACCGATCGATGTTGCCCCAGCTCGCTTTGCGCAAGAAAGCCTCCGCTCTCACCGCCATCGTGACCGCCGCGGCCATGGCGCTGGCGCCGCTCCCGGCGATCAAGGCGCAGGAGAGTCCCAGAGGCCCGCCGGTGCTGCGCGACACCGAGACCGAGCAATTGCTGCGCGAATATACCAGACCCATCCTGCGCGCCGCGGGTCTGGAGAAGCAGAACATCCAGATGGTGATCCTCAACGACGCATCGTTCAACGCGTTCGTCGCTGATGGCCGCCGCATCTTCGTCAATTATGGCGCGATCATGCAGTCGGAAACGCCGAACCAGCTGATCGGCGTGCTCGCGCACGAGACCGGGCATCTGGCCGGCGGACATCTCGCCAAGCTGCGCGAGCAGCTCGCCAACGCCCAGACTCAGATGATCATCGCCATGCTGCTCGGCGCTGGCGCCATGGTCGCGGGCGCCCGCAGCGGCAACGCGAACAATGGTCTCGCCAACGCCGGTGCGGCCGCAGTCGCCGGACCGCAGGAGATGATCCGCCGCTCGCTGTTGTCCTATCAGCGCCAGCAGGAGGAGAACGCCGACCGCGCCGGCGTGAAGTTCCTGACCGCGACCCAGCAGTCGCCAAAGGGCATGTACGAGACCTTCAAGCGCTTCACCAGCGAGAGCCTGTTCGCCGCGCGCGGCGCCGATCCCTATTTGCAGTCGCATCCGATGCCGGCCGAGCGCGTCGAGGCGCTCGCCCAGTTCGCCCGCGCCAGCCCCTATTGGGACAAGAAGGACGACCCGGCGCTCCAGGCGCGCCATGACATGGTGCGCGCCAAGGTCTCCGCCTTCATGGAGCGGCCCGAGACCGTCTATCGCCGCTATCCGCTGTCCAACGACAGCCTGCCCGCACGCTATGCCCGCGCCATCAGCACCTATCTGCACGGCGACCTGCGCAGCGCGCTGGCCCAGATCGACGCGCTGATCCAGGCGCAGCCGACCAACCCGTATTTCTACGAGGTGCGCGGCCAGGCACTGCTCGAGAGTGGCAAGCCGGCGGAAGCGATCCCTGCCCTGCACAAGGCGGTGCAGCTCTCCGGCAACGCCCCGCTCATCGAGATGTTACTTGGGCAGGCTCTGGTCGGAACTGATAATAAGTCCTACACGGACGAAGCGATCCGGATTCTCCGTGCCGCGGTGGCGCGGGAGCCGGAGGCGCCGATCGGCTACACGCAGCTCGCCATGGCCTATGGTCGCAAGGGGGACTATGCGGAGGCCGATCTGGCATCGGCGCAGGCAGCTTACCTGCGCGGCGACAACAAGACCGCACGCGAGCTTGCGACGCGCGCAAAAACCCGTTTCGCCATCGGCACGCCCGGTTGGGTCAAGGCCGATGACATCGTGGCGTCAAAACCGCCACGCAACAATTAGAGCATGATCCGGAAAAGTGTGGAGCGTTTTTCCGAAAAGATCATGCTCAAACAATAACCTGAAGCGCGATGACGATTCATCCCAATCTCATCGCGCTTTAAACGATTAGAACGACACCGACACCACGACGTCACGGCGCGGCCAGGTTAGATCGGCCGGGATGTCTTCCGAAACCTGCTTTCGACCAGAGGATATGCCAATGCCTTCGCTGCGCCTGATCGTCCCCGCGCTGTTTGCCCTCGCCGTGCTCGGCGGAGCCGCGCCCGCCGCGGCCGACAGCTTCACCGACGCCCAGCGCTCCGACATCGAGGCGATCATCAAGAACTATCTCGTCAGCCATCCCGAGGTGCTCGAGGATGCGATGGCCGAGCTGAGCAAGCGCCAGGCAGCCGCCGAAGCGCAGAAGCACGAAGCCAGCATCGCGCAGAATGCGGATGCGATCTTCAACTCGCCGCGCCAGGTCGTGCTCGGCAACAAGGACGGCGACGTCACTTTCGTCGAGTTCTTCGACTACAATTGCGGCTACTGCAAGCGCGCGATGACCGACATGCTCGACCTCATGAAGGCCGATCCCAAGCTGAAGGTCGTGCTCAAGGAGTTTCCGGTGCTGAGCCAGGGCTCGGTCGAGGCGGCGCAGGTTGCGGTTGCCGTCCGCATGCAGGATCCCACCGGCAAGAAGTATCTCGACTTCCACCAGAAGCTGCTCGGCGGCCGCGGCCAGGCCGACAAGGCGCACGCGCTTGCCGCCGCCAAGGAAGCCGGTCTCGACGTCGCGAAGATCGAGAAGGACATGGCCAATCCGGAAGTGCGCGCTACGATCGAGGAGAACTTCAAACTCGCCGAAGCGATGGGCATGAACGGCACGCCGAGCTACGTGATCGGCAAGCAGATCGTGGTCGGCGCCATCGGCCTCGATGGCCTGAAGGAAAAGATCGGCGTCGCTCGCTGCGGCAAGGCGACCTGCTAGTTCCCGGTTTCGATTATCCGAACACCACAAAGGGCCGGCTTTTGCCGGCCTTTTTTGTTGTCAGGATCTTGGCGCGACCATTCATCTCGCATTCAACAAACAAAAGCCGCGGAACCACTGAAGTTTCGGAACATCTCATTTCTCCTTTCGTTGTCGGCGCGGGCAATGACGCACAAAACACGTGAGGAGAGGTTCAATGACTAATCGCTTTATGATCTCGGTTGCCGCGCTGGCACTCGTCGCGGGTACTGGTCTCGCGAATGCGCAGGGAACCGGGACCAAGGAGTCCGGCGGCTCCCAGCAGATGCAACAGAACGCGCAACCTTCCACCGGCGCGGCTGAACATGGCGGTGCCATGAGCAGGGAAAAGGGCACCGTGGGACAGGCCGGCGGATCTATGAAGTCCGGCGCTGAAGAAAGGTCCTCGGGGGCGATGAAGGACGAGAAGTCCGGTGCCATGCACAGGGATTCCACGGGCAAGGAAAAAGGCACCGTTGGACAGGCCGGCGGATCCATGAAGTCCGGCGCCGAGGAGAAGTCCTCGGGTACGATGAGAGACGAGAAGTCCTCTGGCACGATGCACAAGAATCCGACGGCTGAGGAGAAGTCGGGTGCAACGAAGGGCCAGCGCACAGATGAACGCGCTCAGGGTCAGCAGGACAGGTCGAAGGGCATGAGCTCGGAGACCCAAACCAAGTCCGGCACGGCCACAGGCGAGAACCGCCAGGGCACGTCGACCCAGACACAGACCACCGGCCAGGCCGGCGCGGGCGCCAAGCTCTCGACCGAGCAACGCACGCAGATCACATCCGTGATCCACGAGGAGCACGTGGCTCCCGTCAGCAACGTCAACTTCTCGGTTTCGGTCGGCACGCGGATCCCGCGTGAGGGCATCGAGCTGCACGTGCTGCCGTCACGGGTGGCGACGATCTATCCGGAGTGGCGGAGCTACAGGTACATCGTGGTCCGCGAAGAGATCGTGATCATCGATCCCGCCACCTATGAGATCATCGCGGTTCTCAACGCCTGACGGCCGACAAACCGGCACCCCCGAGGGCGGGCAGCGATGCCCGCCCTTTTTGCGGTCGGCCGGCAGCCATGATTTGGGCTGGTTAACAAGCAATTTCCGTAGCTTCCACACAGCTTTTTGCAGGCTGGATGAGCTATCTGAAGCCGTGCGGGAGGTCGTTGAAGGCTTCCCTCAGGCCCCTTTGTTACCTATAACCCCCGCCACCTCCGCCAAAGCACCTGACGGGATTTGAATGGCTGAACCTGCGACCGACACGATCCTCGTCCTCAACGGGCCGAACCTCAACATGCTGGGGACGCGCGAACCGGAGAAATACGGGCACGCGACGCTGGCCGACGTCGAGACGCTCTGCCGGGAGACCGCAGCGAAGTTCGGTCTCAAGGCCGACTGCCGGCAGTCCAACCGCGAAGGCGAATTGATCGACTTCATCCACGAGGCGCACGCCCGCAAGATGAAGGGTATCATCATCAACGCCGGCGGCTATTCGCACACCTCGATCGCGCTGCACGATGCGCTGCTCGCGGTGCAGATCCCGACGGTCGAGGTGCACGTCACCAACATCCACGCCCGCGAGAGTTTCCGTCACCATTCCTACACCGCCCGCGCCGCCTTCGCTTCGCTGTGCGGCTTCGGCATCGAGGGCTACCGTCTCGCGATCCAGGGCCTTGCCGCCAAGCTCGGCATCCAGCCCAAAGCCTGACGCCCCTTTTCAAACAGAGGTTCGGAATCAAGATCATGGCGCGCCAGCCAGACGATAAAGCAGCTGCAAAGTTTTCCAGCGAGGACTCCGCGCTCATCCGCGAGCTCGCGACCCTGCTCGACGAGACGAGCCTCACCGAGATCGAGATCGAGCGTGCAGGACTTCGTCTGCGCGTCGCGCGCAACGTCAGCGTCGCCGCGGCCCTGCCGACATCGGTCATCGCGGCTCCCGTCGCGGCACTTGGAGCGGCGACTGCGGCCACAGCGCCAGCAGATCTCTCGAAACATCCCGGCGCCGTCACCTCGCCGATGGTCGGCACCGCCTATTGGGCGCCGGAGCCGGGCGCAAAGCCTTTCATCGAGGTCGGCTCCAAGGTTTCGGTCGGTCAGACGCTCCTCATCATCGAAGCGATGAAGACCATGAACCAAATCCCCTCGCCGCGCGCCGGAACCGTGACGCAGATTCTGGTCGAGGACAGCCAGCCGGTCGAGTTCGGCGAACCGCTTGTGATTATTGAGTAGGCGAACGGGGAGTAGCGAATAGCGAATGGCATTGGCCTTCCCTATTCGCCATTCGCCACTCGCTATTCGCGGCAGGACACCATGTTCGACAAGATCCTCATAGCCAATCGCGGCGAGATCGCCCTTCGTATCCTGCGGGCTTGCAAGGAGCTCGGGATCGCGACCGTCGCCGTGCACTCCACCGCCGATGCGGACGCGATGCACGTCCGCCTCTCCGACGAGAGCGTATGCATCGGGCCGCCGCAGTCGAAGGACAGCTATCTCAACGTTCCCGCGCTGCTCGCGGCCTGCGAGATCACCGGCGCCGATGCGGTGCATCCGGGCTACGGCTTCCTGTCGGAGAATGCGCGCTTTGCGGAAATCCTCTCCGAGCACAATCTGCACTTCATCGGCCCGAAGGCGGAGCACATCCGCCTGATGGGCGACAAGATCGAGGCCAAGAAGACCGCCAAGCGGCTCGGCATCCCCGTGGTGCCCGGCTCCGACGGTGCCGTCGGTCCCAACGACAACGCGACGGCGATCGCGAAGGAGATCGGCTTCCCCGTGCTGGTGAAGGCTGCCGCCGGCGGCGGCGGCCGCGGCATGAAGGTCGCGCATAGCGAGGCAGAGCTTGCGCTGGCGCTATCGACGGCCGCCAACGAGGCGAAATCCGCCTTCGGCGACGCGTCAGTCTATCTGGAAAAATACCTGCAGAAGCCGCGCCACATCGAAATCCAGATCCTTGGCGACGGCCGCGGTGGCGCGATCCACCTTGGCGAACGCGACTGCTCGCTGCAACGCCGTCATCAGAAGGTCTGGGAGGAAGGCCCCTCGCCCGTTCTCTCCGCAGCCGCCCGCGCCAAGATCGGTGAAACCTGTGCCAAGGCCATGCGCGAGATGAAATATCTCGGCGTCGGCACCATCGAGTTCCTCTATGAGGACGGCGAGTTCTACTTCATCGAGATGAACACCCGCATCCAGGTCGAACATCCCGTCACCGAAAGCATCACCGACATCGACCTCGTGCTGGAGCAGATCCGCATTGCCGCCGGCGGCGACCTGCCGGCGAAGCAGGAAGAGATCCAGATCATCGGGCACGCGATCGAGTGCCGCATCAATGCGGAGAACCCGCAGACCTTTCGGCCCTCGCCCGGCCGGATCCTGCAGTACCATCCGCCTGGCGGTCTGGGCGTGCGGATCGATTCCGCGGTCTATCAGGGCTACACGATCCCGCCCTATTACGATTCCCTCGTCGGCAAACTGATCGTGCACGGCAAGACCCGCACCGAATGCCTGATGCGGCTGCGCCGGGCGCTGGACGAGATGGTGGTTGACGGCATCGAGACGACGCTGCCCCTGTTCCGCGCGCTGGTGCGCGAAGACGCGATCATCGACGGCGACTATCATATCCACTGGTTGGAACAGTACCTGGCCGGCCAGTCCGGCAACTAGCGGCGACCATCCTTCCCTCGCCATGGAACCGGACGCCGCTTGCAGCGTTATCGGCGGGTTTTCTGCACGGGGGAGTGGAAATTCTTAAGGTCGGAACTGGAATTGGCGTGGCGCCTGACCTGAGACGGCGGCGCGCACTTTGGCAGATCCTGCTGTTCGCGGCGGGACTCTTGGTGCTGACGGTGATCAGCGCCGGCTCGGTCTACCTCGTCAACAAGGCACGCGACGACAACGCCTCGGTCATTCACACCATCGAGGTCGAGAACCAGATCCACACGCTGCTCCTGGAAGTTCGTCGCGCCGAGAGCAGTGCGAGCGGATTTCTCCTCACGCGGGGGCCGGAATTCTGGACCGACCACCAGGCCGCGGTGGCGGCGGTCCTGCCGCATCTCACGAGGCTCGCGGAGCTGACCAAGGACAATCCCGCGCAGGCCGACAACGTCCGCAAGCTGCGGCCAGCGGTCGAAACCAGGCTCGACCAGTTCACGCGCGAGATGAATTATATCCAGCAGAGCGACTTCGCACGTGCCTCGGCGCTCGTCCGTGAAGCGGCTGCCGGCAACACGACGAGCACGATCCGCGACGCTGCGGACGCCATGCTCCGCGAGGAGCAGCGATTATTTGCACTGCGCTCGGCCAATGCCAACAACAGCCAGACGCTGGCAGCGTCGTTGACCGGCATCGGCTCCGGTCTCGTCGTCGTGCTCGCCTTGATCTCGATCTGGCTGGTGCGGCGCTCAGCAGCCCTCCGCGACGAGGCCGAGACGCGCCTGCGCGATTCCAACGTCAATCTTGAGGCCACCGTCGATGAACGGACGGCTGACTTGCGCGAAGCCAACAACGAGATCCAGCGCTTCGCCTATATCGTGAGCCACGACCTGCGCTCGCCGCTGGTCAACATCATGGGCTTCACCAGCGAGCTCGAGGAGTTGGGAAGCGACCTCTTCCGGCGCATCGGCAGCCTCACCCACGTCCCGGCGGACGGGCCGCCGCTGGCGATGAAGGATGCCGCGGAAATCCCGCTGGAAGGGTCGGACAAACAGCTCTCGCAGGATTTTTCCGAGGCGCTCGGCTTCATCAAATCCTCGATCGCCAAGATGGATCGCCTGATCTCGGCGATCCTCAACCTCACCCGCGAGGGCCGGCGCGAATTCGAGCCGGTCAGGATCGACACGCGCGAGCTGATCGAGGCGATCGTCGCGACGGTGGCACATCAGTCAGCCGAAGCGCAGGCCGAAATCCGCGTCGGCGAGCTGCCCGACATCGTGAGCGACCGGCTAGCGCTGGAGCAGATCTTCTCCAACCTGATCGACAACGCCATCAAGTATCTCAAGAGCGGCGTGCCCGGCGAGATCGCGCTGCGCGGCCGCACCAAGCTCGGCTATGCGATCTTCGATATCTCCGACAATGGCCGCGGCATCGATCCGAAGGATCACCACCGCATCTTCGATCTGTTCCGCCGCGCCGGCCTCCAGGACAAGCCGGGCCAGGGCATCGGCCTTGCCCACGTCCGCGCGCTGGTGCGCCGGCTCGGCGGTACGATGTCGGTCTCCTCCGAACTCAACGTCGGCAGCACATTTACGATCACGCTGCCGATCAAGTGGAACGCGAGCAAGCGGAACGCAGAACAATGACACAGCCCGTCACCATCATAATGATCGAGGACGACGAGGGGCACGCCCGCCTCATCGAACGCAATATCCGCCGCTCCGGGGTGAACAACCCGATCGTGCCTTTTGCCAACGGCACGGACGCCATCCGCTTTCTGTTCGGCGCTGACGGCTCCGGCCTCGTCCAGAAGGGCAATGCGCTGCTGATCCTGCTCGATCTCAACCTGCCCGACACGACCGGGATCGAGATCCTGAAGCGGATCAAGGAGAACAAGTACCTGAAGGCCTCTCCCGTAGTGGTGCTGACCACCACCGACGACTCCCAGGAGATCAAGCGCTGCTACGAGCTCGGCTGTAACGTCTACATCACAAAACCGGTCAATTACGAGAATTTTGCCAACGCGATCCGGCAGCTCGGGCTATTCTTCTCCGTCATCCAGGTGCCCCCAGCAGCAACATGAACCGGACAACGCCGACGCTGCTCTATATCGACGACGATGACGCGCTGGCGCGCCTCGTCGAGCGCGGTCTGACGCGCCGCGGCTACAAGGTGATCCTTGCCACAAGCGGCGAGGAAGGCCTCGCGCGCATCCGGCAAGGAAACGTCGATGGCGGCATCGACGTCGTGGCGCTCGACCAGTACATGCCGGGCCTCGACGGTCTTGAGACACTCGAACGGATCATGGCGATCCCGAACGCCCCGCCGGTCGTCTTCGTCACGGCGTCGCAGGATTCCAGCATCGCCGTCACAGCGCTGAAGGCGGGCGCAGCCGACTACCTCGTCAAGGACGTCACGGGCGACTTCATCCCGCTGCTGCATGTCGCTGCCGATGGCGCCCTGCGCCAAGCTGCGCTCCAGAAGGCGCGCGAGGAGGCGGAAGCCGAAATCCACGCCTCGCGCGACCGCTACGCGGCGCTGGCCGCCGAACGCGAAATGCTGCTGCGCGAGGTCAATCACCGCGTCGGCAACTCGCTCCAGATCATCGCTTCGCTGCTGCATCTGCAGGCAAGCTCGGCTGCGCAGGAGGAGGTCAAGGCCGCCCTGACCAATGCGATGGGCCGCGTCGCCGCGGTCGCGCAGGTGCACCGCCGCCTCTACACCTCGCAGGATCTGAAGAGCGTCGTCCTGAACCAGTATTTGGACTCGCTGCTCGAGGACCTCCGCCGCTCGGCCGAGGGCAACCGGATGTCGCGCCTGACGCTGAAGGCGGAGCCGATCGAGATCGATCCGGACCGCGCAGTGGCGGTCGGCATCATCGTCAACGAGCTGGTCATGAACGCGGTGAAATACGCCTATCCGGACGGCGCCGGCCCCATTCACGTCGAGCTGACCTCGCAGGGCGAGGATCTCGTACTGTCGATCGCCGATGATGGCGTTGGTGACAACGCCAAGGCCGATCCGCGCTCGACCGGGATGGGCCAGCGCATCGTTGCGGCGATGGCTTCCAAGCTCGACGCCTCCGTCGAACGCGATCCGGATCACACTGGGACGAAGATCCTGCTCAAGTTCCGCCGCCTGCCCGCGCCATCGACGACGACGAACAACGCCGCCGCGAGCTGACGTGCGAGGCCCCGCATCGGACCCCATCGCAAGGCTGCCACGATCCTGCTAATGTGCCGCGCATGACTTCGCGCGACTCCGCCTCGTCTGAAATCACCCCCGCCGTGCTGCTGCGTGCCTATGCCTGCGGCATCTTTCCGATGGCCGAGAGCGCGGACGATCCGACGCTGTTCTGGGTCGAGCCGGAGATGCGCGGCGTGATCCCGCTCGAGGGATTTCGCGTCGCCTCGCGCCTTGCGCGCACCGTGCGCTCGGATGTGTTTCGCGTCACCGTCAACACTGCCTTCAAGGCGACGATCGCCGGCTGCGCGGCGCCGCAGGCCGGCCGCGAGGACACCTGGATCAACAAGCGCATCCGCGACCTCTATGGCGGCCTGCACGAGCTCGGCCACTGCCACAGCGTCGAGGCCTGGCAGGGCGACGACCTCGTCGGTGGCCTCTATGGCGTGAGCCTGGGGCGCGCCTTCTTCGGCGAAAGCATGTTTCACACCGCGCGCGATGCCTCGAAGGTCGCACTGGTGCATCTGGTGGCGCGCCTAATCTACGGCGGCTTCGAGCTGCTCGACACGCAATATGTCACCGAGCATCTGCGCAGCTTCGGTGCGGTCGAGATTTCCAGGCGCCGTTACACCGCCCTGCTCGACAAGGCGCTCGCAGGCGAGTCCGCCGACTTCCTGAAATTGCCTGGAGACGCGATCCCGGGGGCGAGCGCGCTCGAGATCATCGCAACGAGAAGCTAATTCCGGCCGAAGCCCGGGAACGGGAAGAGGCTCGGCTGCTGTGGCGGCGGAGGCGGCGGTGCCGGCTGCGGCTGCTGCACCGGCGGAGGCTGCGGGGGACGCTGCTGCTGCACGGCCTGCTTGGGCGCGGCCTTCTTCTGTGCCGGCGGCGGCGGTGGCGTGGCCGGCTTGCTCGCCGGATCCGGCGCTGCGGTCGCGATCGTCTGCTGCGGCTCTTTGCAGTCGGTCAGCCAGATGTCGTAGATCGGGTGCTCGACGCCGTGCAGGCCCGGGCTCGCCGCAAACATCCAGCCCGAAAAAATCCGCTTCACCTCGCCTTGCAGCGTGATCTCGTCGACCTCGACGAAGGCATCGGTATTGGCGGCTTCGGTTGCCGGCCGCGTGTAGCAGGCGTCGGTTTTGACCCGCAGCGCGCCGAACTGCACGGTCTCCCCGATCTCCTCGTCGAAATTGATGATGCGGCCGGTGATCTTGTCGAGGCCCGAGAAGGTCGCCTTCTTGTTCACGATCTTCTGCGCCGGCGGCTCGGTAACGACCTCATCGCCCGGCTGAAGGCTGGCCGGCGTCTGCGGAACGCCGTTTTGCGGTGTTCCCTTGGGCTGTCGCTGCCCGGGCGGCAAGCCCGGCAGCGTCGGATTGGCGCCCGGCTGCGGCGGTGGGCTTTGAGGATTGGGCGGCGCAACCGCGATGGAGGGCTGCTGGTTCTGCGGCAGCACGGTACTTCCCGGCGGCGGGGCCAAAGGCTGCGTCTCCACCGGACCGGGCAGAGCATTGGGCGCGATATTTCCTTGGCGGGGGGCGGGTCGGTTCGGCGTCGGCAGCACGCGGCCCTGCGGCGGCAGCTCCGGCACCTCCTCGTCATCGTCAGGCATCTGCTGCTGCGGCTGGTTGCCGCGCGGAATGCTGCCGGGCGGCCGCAGCGGCGGCGGATCAGAGAAGATGGTGCCGATCTGCGCCTGCGCCGGAGGCGAGACGGTCATCGCTGTGGCGGCAAAGAGCGCCGCAAGGCCGGTCAGGATCAGGTTTCGAGACATCTCGCGCGGCTTCAACAGCGAATCGGGTTTATCGAGCATTGTACAGGGGTTACGGCCGCTCGCAGACCATCCGGTTAACACGCCGAATACGGCGGGGAAAGGGCGGTTTCCCCCACGCCCGCCGGCCCCTTCCCGGTCCCTTCCCGGTCCCTTGGCTGGCCAGACCACCCGTCAGGTGGGATAGTTGCAGCGGCGGCCCATCTCCGGCGGGCCCCGACAGACGGCGGCTTCCCTCTCATTCCGGGGGCCCCAACAGGCGAGCCCGGCAGCGACATCAGCAAATTCCTCGCAAGGTCTCCCATGCCAATCGTCCTCGATTCCGACGCCGCCGCCGTCTACCAGGCGTTTCTTCAGGCCGCCCGTCCACCTTATGAAACGCTGACCGCGTCGGAAGCTCGCGCGGATTATTCCCGAGCGGGCTTTGCAACCAATCCCGAGCCGCCCGAGCTGGCACGCGTCGAAGCCCTTGCGATCCCGGCGCCGCACGGCACGATCCCTGCCCGCCTCTACGTGCCAATGAGGCTGCGCCGACGTGGCGGTCTATCGCCGGCTCTGGTGTTCTTCCATGGCGGGGGCTGGGTGATCGGCGACCTCGACACCCATGACGTCGCAGCCCGCAAGCTCGCCGTCGAGGGCGAGCTGATCGTGATCTCGGTCGACTATCGCCTGGCGCCCGAGCACAAGTTTCCCGCCGCGGTCGACGACGCCATCGAAGCGACCCATTGGATCGCCGCGAACGCCAGCACGCTTGGCATCGATGCATCGCGCCTCTGCGTCGGCGGCGACAGCGCCGGCGGCAATCTCGCCGCCGTGGTCGCCATCGCTGCCCGCGATGGCAACGGCTTGAGTCTCGCAGGCCAGGTGCTGATCTATCCCGCCGTCGATTTCGCGATGACCCACGCCTCGCACAGCGAGCCCGAGACCAGCCTGCTCCTCAGCCATTCCGTCGTCCGCTGGTTCAAAGGCCATTATCTGAACGGCGCCGCCGACGCGCACGACTGGCGCGCCTCGCCGGCCCGCGCCACCGCGCTCAATGGCCTGCCGCCGGCCTATGTGCTGACCGCCGGCGCAGATCCCTTGCGCGATGAAGGCCACGACTATGCAGAGCGCTTGAGGCAGGCCGGCGTGCCCGTCGCCTGTCGCCACTTCCCCGGCCAATTCCATGGCTTCTTCACCATGGGCAAGCTGTTGCCGCAGGCCGATGTTGCAGCCGCGGAGATCGGCGCATGGTTGAAGAAGTTGGGCTGAAGACGATGTCGTAGCCCGCATGGAGCGAAGCGAAATGCGGGGCTGTCGTCATTGGTCCCGTCCCCGGATGACGCTACGCTCCATCAGGCTACAGCGCGTGCAATACACCGCAACCACTTGTTACTTTGAACAACAAGGCCAGTGCCTCAAGAGTTGCGCTCCACAGATCGCCTCAACCTCTTCGCGCGAGGTGACACTCCCCTGGAAGTCAAAATGCCCCTCAGCCTGCAACGCACCTTGGCCGCTCCCGTGCGATGGCTCGCATGGCTCGGCGACCAGGGCACCCGCGCCGTGGCGGCGCTGGTGCTGTTCGGGATCGCAATCCCGCCACTGGGGGCAGTGCTGCGGCCTTACGTGACCGAGGCGATCTTCCTCCTGCTCGTCATCTCCTTCATGCGCGTCGACCTTGCTGCGCTGCGCGCCCATCTGCGCCGGCCGGGTCTGATCGTCGCGGCAACCGCCTGGACGACGATCGGCGTTCCCCTGATCTTTGGCCTCGCTGCGCATCTGTCCGGATTCGATGCCCGCTCGCCCGAGCTGTTCCTCGCCCTGATGCTCCAGGCCATCGCTTCGCCGATGATGGCCTCGCCCGCGATCGCGGCGCTGATGGGCCTCGATGCCACGCTGTTGCTGGTCACGCTCGTGACCTCCACCGCGCTGGTGCCGTTCACGGCGTCACTGTTCGCCGCACTCTTCCTTGGCGGAACGCTCAGCATCTCGCCGCTCGCGCTCGGTGCAAAACTGCTCGCGATCCTTGCGGGATCGCTCACGACGGCGACCGTGATCCGCTGGCTGTTCGGCGCGGACGCGATCCAGCGTCAGCGCCGGCCGATCGACGGCGTCAACATCATCATCCTGCTGGTCTTCGTCGCGGCCGTGATGGGCAACGTGATCGCCGACTTCCTGGCCGATCCCCTGCTGTCGATCGGCATTGCGCTGCTCGCCTTCGCCATCTTCTTTGCGCTCTTGATCGTCACGACGCTGCTGTTCCGCCGCATCGGTTACGAACAGGCGCTCGCACTTGGCCTGATGGTATCGCAGCGCAATATCGGGCTGATGCTGGCGGCGACGGCGGCAACCCTGCCCGGCACGACCTGGCTCTATTTCGCGCTCACCCAGTTTCCCTACTACGTCGCGCCACAGATGCTGACGCCGATCGCGCGACGTTTGACGGCGCAGTCACAAGCAACCGCGGGCACCGCGACCGCGGAAACGACACGCTAACTCGCCCGCGCCGCGCGCCGCAACGATTGCGGCGGCTGGCCAAAGGCGCGGATGAAGGCGCGGCGCATCCTTTCAGGATCGCGGAAGCCGGTCGACTGCGCCACGAGCTCGATCGCTTCGCTGGACGACTGGACACGCTCGCGCGCCACCTCGACGCGCAAGCGCTCGATCGCCTTTGACGGCGTCGCGCCGGTCTCCGCGGCAAAGGCGCGCGCAAAGTGCCGGGCGCTCATGTTGGCGTGCTCGGCGAGATCCTCGACGGTCAAGGGCGTATCGAGGTTCTCGCGCGCCCAGGCGAGCAGCGGTCCGAAGCGGCCGTTCGGCGTCTTCAATTCGAGCAGCGAGGAGAATTGCGACTGTCCGCCGCTGCGGCGATGGTACAGCACGAGCTGGCGCGCGGTGTCCTGTGCGACCGCCTCGCCGTGATCCTCGGTCACCATCGCCAGCGCGAGATCGATGCCGGCTGAGATGCCGGCCGAGGTCCAAACATTGCCGTCGCGGGTGAAGATCTGGTCGGGCTCGAGCTTCACCTTGGGATAGCGCGCGACGAAATCGCGGGTGCGGCCCCAATGCGTGGTCGCGCGCTTGCCGTCAAGCAGGCCCGCCTCCGCCAGCACATAGGCACCGGAGCAGACGCTGGCGACGCGCACGCCGCGCTTGGCCAGCCGCTGCACGAAGCCTAACGTTGCCGGACAGCGCGCCGCGCCTGCCACGCCCTCGCCGCCCGCGATGATCAATGTCGTGACCGCATTCGCCGTTTTGAAATCGCGCGCCATGATCTCGACGCCGGACGAGCTGCGCACGGGCCCGGCGTGCAGCGCTAGCACCCGGATGACAGGCACCATCTTCGAATAGCGCGCAGCGATCTCGAACACCGAGATCGGGCCCGCTGCATCGAGCAACTGGAAATCGGGAAAGATCAGGACGCCGATCATGGGCCAAACCCCGCGCTATGTCCGAAAATGAGGGAATTATGCCATTTCTGACAGGAGAGCATCATGGCATCGTTGGCCCGTCAAGCTGATTGTCTGGAGGCTCTCATGTCGTCACCGCTCAGAATCGGATGTCTGGTTTTTCCACGCGTCACCCAGCTCGACCTCACCGGACCCGTGCAGGTGTTTTCCTCCGTACCCGGCGCCGAGGTGCACCTGATCTGGAAGCGGATCGAGCCTGTTCCGAGCGATTCCGTGCTGACGCTGACGCCGACCACGACCTTCGCCGATTGTCCGCAGCTCGACGTGATCTGCGTACCCGGCGGCTTCGGCACCGATGCGCTCGTCAATGACGAGGAGGTGCTCGATTTCCTGCGCAGCCAGGCCGAGGGCGCTAAATACATCACCTCGGTGTGCACGGGATCGCTGGTGCTCGGCGCAGCCGGCCTCTTGAAGGGCTATCGCGCCGTCACCCATTGGAGCGCGATGGAGGTGCTGGCGCTGTTCGGCGCGACACCGACACGGACGCGCGTCTGCATCGACCGCAACCGGATTACCGGCGGCGGCGTCACCGCCGGAATCGATTTCGCGCTGACACTGGTCTCGATCCTGGTCGACCGCACCATGGCCGAAGCGATTCAGCTCCGCCTCGAATACAATCCGGCACCGCCCTTCAATGCGGGTTCGCCGGAGACCGCGCCCGCCGAAGTGCTCGCACTGATGAAGGAACGCATCGCGCCCTCGCAGGCGCGCCGCATTGAAGCCGCCAAGCAGGCTGCGGCCAGGGTGATGTGAGGACACGCGACCGACAAACAGAAAAAGGCCGCCTGGTTTCCCGGGCGGCCTTTCCTGTCTTACGACAGCTGCACATTCAAACGGGCGATTTCGGAGCTTCCAGACCGGGGGGCCTATCTCCCGATCGAGTCCTGTTCGGCAGCCGCTGCATTTCGGGACAGTCGCGAACTGTTGCCCGAACCGTGCGCGATGGTCTCCCATCTCCGTAAGATGGTTCATTGAGCCGCATCGCTCGCGGTAGAGCAACGGCCGCGCATGCTGCGTCCCCGCTGTTCCCGTTGTTCACAGCGACGATAGCCGGATGCGAATGCATCCAACGCCGATGATTTGCGGAATTTGCCGGTCTAGCCAGGCGTCCAGGGCTGATAGTCGCCCGTCGCCTTGGGGCGCTTGCCGCTCGCAAGCGTCGAACCCGAGGGCCGATAGGCCTTGGGCGTGCCGGTCAGGTTCGGCTGATGGGGCTTTTCCCACTCGCGCGGCTTGTAGTCGAGCTCGGTCGGCGGCACATCGACCACGTGATGCATCCAGCCATGCCAGGCCGGCGGCACGCGGCTCGCTTCGGCATAGCCGTTATAGATCACCCAGCGCCGCTCGAAACCGAGCGTCGGATCGATCACCCCGCCGCGGGTCCGGTAGTAGCGATTGCCCTGCTCGTCCTCGCCCACCAGCTCGCCGAACCGCCAGGTCCAGAGCTGTGTGCCAAAGGTCTGGCCGTTCCACCAGGTGAAGAGCTTGAGGAAGAATTGTTTCATGCGGCAAGGGCCCTGCTTCGTGCGGTCCTGATGCCATCCGGAAGCGAACTTGTCCAGTTGCCGCTCCGCGGATGAACCATCTGGAATGCGCTGATCCGCCGCAACGAGGACGCGATCCGTTCATGCTGGGTACAGACGCGGATTGGAATCCTGCGCTCCCCACGCAAACCTCCGCGGGCGCCCTGGAACCACTGCCTGCTTGAGTGGTTGGATTTGGGGAAAAGGAGCCGAATATGAACAATCTCAGAGTTTTGACCGCCACGGCGGCGCTGGCACTGGTTCTCCCGCTGGCCGCACCGACCGCCAGCCTTGCCCAATCCCGCGCTCAGGCTGTCGGCGGTGGCGGTGGCGGGCACGCCGCCATCGGAGGCGGTGGCGGCGGTGGCGGAGCCCGCATGGGTGGTGGCGGATTTAGCGGCGGTGGCGCATTCCGCGGTGGCGGCGGCAATTTCGCAGCCTCCACGGCCGTTCGTCCCGGCGTCTCCGCGCCGGCCTTCAGCGGAGGCGGTCGTGTCGCAGCCGGCGCGCCGTCCGGCAACTGGAACGGCGGCAACTGGCGTGGTGGCGGCTGGCACCATCGCGGTGGCGGCTTCTGGCCCGGCGTAGCTGCTGGCGCCGCGATCGGGACCCTGGGGTCGTACGCTTACTCCGGCGGCCCGTACTACAATGATCCCTACTATTACGGCGACGATTACTATTATGATTCCGGCCCGAGCGTTGCCGTTGTGCCCGACACCGGCGGCGATTCCGCAGCCTATTGTGCCCAGCGCTACAGGTCCTATGACCCCGCCTCAGGGACTTATCTCGGCTATGACGGTCTGCGACATCCCTGCCCCTAGCGACGGTTAGTTGCATCGCTCCAATCTGATCGAAAAGGCGCCGTGATCGCGCGGCGCCTTTTTGACGTGTCATCTCGCGCTGCGCAGGCTTTCACACGAACGCCATACATCGCGGGTTTTATGCACCTCACCGTGCATATCTGTCCTGATCCAATCCAAAATTGACCCGATCCACGATTCGCCTATATCAGCAAAGACTGTGGGGACTTCGATTGGTTAGGCAGAGTCATGCCGCGCATTCTCGTGGTTGATGACGATCCGATGGTCGGCGCGACCATCGAGGTCCTCCTCCAACGCCAGGGCTTCGACGTCACGTTGACTGACGGCGGTGAGACCGGGCTGGCTGCGCTGGAGCAGCAGACCTTCGACGCGATGCTGGTCGACATTTTCATGCCGCATATGCGCGGCTTCGAGTCGATTCGCATCTTCCATGAGCGTGCCCCGACGATCCCTCTGATCGCGATGTCCGGCTACGCGTTTGCCTCGTCCGCATCGCCCTCGCCCGATTTTCTCCGCATGGCGCTCGAGCTCGGCGCAACGCGCTGCCTGCGCAAGCCGTTCACGCCGGAGACGCTGCTGACTGCAATCAAGGAATGCCTCGACGAGGCCGCTCCGGTGAAGGACAACAAATTCCCTTGATTGCTTCGCAGCGCGTCATTCTCGGTGCCGGACTTGCGATCCTCCTGATCATCACCGCGGCCTCGATCGGACTCGACGTCAAGTCGCGGTTCGACACGTCATGGGCCAACCACACCGTGGGGGCGCTCAAGAAGATCTCGGAGCTGCGCCTGCTCGTCCGTCGCGCCGAAAGCGCGGCGCGCGGCTATGAGCTCTATCGCAGCCAGGCCTTCAACGACGAATTCCAGGCGACGCGCGGGGCGATCGCGCCTGCCCTCGCCGATCTCAAGCGCGCGCTGCGCGACAATCCCGATCAGGTCGCGCTGCTTGAGAGCACCGAAGCGCTGGTTCTGCGCCGGCTCGACATCGCGGCCGAAGCGATGCGGTTGCGCGCAGCGAACGACGGGGACGGCATCACCGCGCTCCAGGGCAAGGCGGAAGGCCGCGGCCTGATGGAGACGGTGACCGCAAATCTCGACCGGCTAACCGCGGAGGAAGAGCGGCGGCTGGCCGCCCGCGCGGCGGAGTCGCGCCGCACCGGCATTGTCCTGCTCGGTATCGACGTCGCCGGCGCGGTGCTGATCCTGCTGCTGGTCGCGCTGCTGTTGCGCGAGACCCGGCGCAGCAGTGTCGCCCTGCAAAGCACGCTGCATGAGACCAGGGCTGCCAACGAGGCGCTGGAGGCGGCGGTCGCCGAGCGAACCGAGCACCTCGTCACCGCCCATGACGAGCTCCGCATCTCCGTGAACGTGCTGCAAAGCACCTTCCACAGCATGGCGGAAGCGGTGCTCGTCATCGACAGGGACAGCAACGTCCTTCTGTCGAATCCCGCCGCAGAGCGCATGCTGCTGCATCGCGCCGGGATGAACCTGACCAGCCTGCGCACGATGTCGGACGTGTTCCAAGGCGACGGCGTGACGCCGCTCATCCCTGAGGAGCTGCCATCGGCGCGCGTGCTGCGCGGCGACGAGTTCGAAGAGATGGAGATGATCGTCCGCCCGCACAGCGGCAATCCCGTCCGCCATCTCCTCATCAGCGGGCGGCCGATGCGCACTGCGCAAGGCGTGATCTCCGGCGCGGTGCTGGTCTATCACGATGCGACCATCTCGCGCGAGACCGAGCGGCAGCTGCATCAGTCGCAGAAGCTAGACGCCATCGGCAAGCTGACCGGCGGCGTCGCACACGACTTCAACAACATGCTCACGGTGATCTCGGGCAATACCGAGACGCTGGTCGGCAGCCTCAAGGAGCAACCTGAGCTGCAGCGCGTGGCGCGGCTGATCGACGATGCCGCGCAGCGTTGCGCCGAGCTGATCCAGCACCTGCTCGCCTTTGCCCGCAAGCAGCCGCTGGAGCCACGCAACGTCGACGTCAACGCGGCGGTATCAGACAGCGCAAAGCTGCTGCGTCCCGCCCTCGGCGAGCAGATCCAGATCGAGACCGCGCTCGAACAGGGGCCGATGACCTCGCACATCGATCCGTCCCGGCTGACCAACGCGGTCCTGAACATGGCGATCAACGCGCGCGACGCCATGCCCGACGGCGGCAAGCTGTTGCTGGAGACGCGTCGGGTGACGCTGGACGAGGCCTACGCGCAGGCCAACCCGGACGTCACGCCCGGCGCCTATGTGATGCTCGCGGTCAGCGACACCGGCAGCGGCATGCCGCTGGATGTGCAGGAAAAGGCCTTTGAGCCGTTCTTCACCACCAAGGAGATCGGCAAGGGCTCAGGCCTCGGACTGTCGATGGTCTACGGCTTCGTCAAGCAGTCCGGCGGCCACATCAAGATCTACAGCGAGGCGGGCCACGGCACGACGATCAAGCTCTATCTGCCGCCCGGCGAAGGCGCGAGCGAGACGGCGACCACCGCGGCGCCGGCGGCGACCGGCGGCGCCGAAACCATCCTGGTCGTGGAGGACGACAATCTCGTGCGCAACTTCGTCACCGCACAGCTACAAAGCCTCGGCTACAAGACCATCGCCGCCCCCGACAGCCGCACTGCGCTCGCGCTCGTCGAGCGCGGCGAGCCGTTCGATCTCCTGTTCACCGACGTCGTCATCCCCGGCGGCATGAGCGGACGCGTGCTTGCGCTGGAGGTCGACAAACGCCGGCCGGGTGTCAAGGTACTCTACACCTCCGGCTATACCGACAACGCGATCGTCCACCAGGGCAAGCTCGACGAAGGCGTGCTGCTGCTGACCAAACCTTACCGCCGCAATCAGCTCGCCGAGATGATCCGCCTGGCGCTCGGCAAGGAGCCGGTGGGCTAGCATTGTAGGATGGGTAGAGCGAAGCGAAACCCATCGCCCAACAGTTGTGCTATCCTTCGGGAATGACCTCGTATCGCCGCAACTTCATCCCCGGCGGGACCTTCTTCTTCACCGTCAATCTGGTGGAACGGAAGCTCTCGTTGTTGACGACCCATATCGAGTTGCTGCGCGCGGCATTCCGAGAGACGCGTCAAAGGTACCCGTTCACGATCGATGCAATCGTTGTGCTGCCTGACCATCTTCATACTGTCTGGAGCATGCCCGAAGGTGATGCGGATTTCGCGACACGATGGCGATTGATCAAGTCAGCTTTCTCTCGCAACCTCGCGCGGGTCGAGCGGATTTCAGCAAGCCGTGCCGGGAGGGGCGAGCGCGGTCTGTGGCAGCGCCGCTATTGGGAGCACACCATCCGGAACGAGGCGGATCTGGCGAGACACATCGACTATGTTCACATCAATCCCGTGAAGCATGGTTTGGTCGGTCGGGTGTCAGATTGGGCTCCGTCGTCGTTCCATCGCTTCGTCAAGCTCGGCATTTACCCGGAAGACTGGGCCGGAGGCGTTTCCCGCGACGAGGACGGTCCACAATTCGGCGAAAGAACTTGAGAGAAGAAAGTTGATGGGTTTCGCTTCGCTCTACCCATCCTACATACTGGGGAAGGAGGACGTGAGCTAACGCGTCGCCAGCACGACGCCGGCGAGGGTGAAGGCCAGCGCGGCGATCTGCCCCACTCCCAGCGGCTCGTGCAGCGCGAGCGCCGAGGTCACGACGCCGATGACGGGCACGGCCATGGTGCCGATCGCGGCAACCGAGGCCGGCAGCCGCGACAGGGCGGCGAACCAGCTGACATAGGCGATGCAGAACTGGCCGACGACCGAATAGACCAGCAAGCCCCAGCCGACCGGCGTCACCCGCGATAGATGCGTCGTCTCCAGCACAACGCCCACGATCGCGACCGGCAGGCAGCCGAGACCGATCTGCCAGGCGGCGGCCGTGATAGGCGGCAGATGGATCGGGTATTTCTTTGAGACCACCGTGCCGACCGCAAAACCGATCGAGCCGCCGAGCGCCATGATGATGCCCGGCAACTTCGCCGCGCTTGCGGAGACGCCGTTGCCGCCCATGATCGAGGCGAGACCTGCAAAGGCCATCACCAGCGCGATGGTGCGCAGGAGCGTCGGCCGTTCCCCCAGCACCGGCCAGGCAAAGAGCGAGGCCCAGACCGGCATGGTGTAGGCGATCAGCGCCGCCTCGCTCGCCGGCAGCCACAACAGCGCCAGCCCCATCAGCACCATCCAGCCGGTGACGTTGAGGAGAGCCGCGACCAGAAGCCGCGGCCATATTCCGGGCGCGATCCTCAGGCTGTCGCGGCGGATCACGGCAAGGGCTGCGAGCAGCAGCGCGCCGAGCACACCGGTGACGCCGCGAAGCGTCAGCGGCGGCAGTTCGGAGAGCAGAAACTTGGTCACCGGCCAGTTGAAGCCCCAGCCCACCGACGTGATGGCAAGGAACATCAGGCCGGCCGGGGCGATGCGCGTCCGCATTCCCCGTCGTGTCGAATCATGCATGTGGTAGCCCGGCAGAAACGGCCCACCTTGTCGCCTATCGGTCCCCTCCACCACCACCCAAGCGAGCATGGCTGCCTGTACGTTCCGTAGCACTACGTGAGTCCTACTGACGCAATGCCCCGGGGGCAAAAATAAACGAGCCTGTGAACAGCGGGACGAAGCCCCTCAGGCATCCCCAAACACAAATTTTTTCGGTTGGGAATCTCTCAGGACTCACTGATACTTGCCTCCACAACAGGCGCGGTTCCCACCCCTGTTATCCCCGTCTTTCCACCATATTTAGTATTTGATTCAGGAACTCGCACTAGTTCTTGACGTGCGCAACGGAGAGTCCTAGCTTTGGGTCCGTTCGGCGCGAGTGTGTTTGCGTCCCGCCGGTCACTCCCCAAAGGGTCCTCGCAAATGACCACTCCGCCAGCCGAAGGGGGCAGCGGGTGAAGGGCTTGTCTGCCCTTGATTTGTCGACTCTCAAGGGGCGCTCGAACGGGCCGAAACAGGCCCGGAGCAAGCGTAGTGTGGTGGCGTTGAACGCATGTCGCGCGCATCCCCTTGGGGGCGGGTGCGGGTGGACATGCCGGCGGATGATTTCGTCGGGAGAAACTGGGCCGGATCCACCGGCTGAGCTTGCGAAGCCTTAAAGCCGAAACGGCCGGGAGGAGTCGCGTGAAAACAACTACCCGGGACGCCCGAACGAAGGCGGATCCGGTCAAAAAAGGACGGGGCAAACTATGAGAATTGAGCGGCGCCACACCACTGCAGGACAATCCCCTTACGCCGGGATCGAATTCCGCCTGACCACGTCGGAGATCCGCAATCCCGACGGCTCGGTCGTGTTCAAGCTTGATAACGTCGAAGTGCCGACCGAGTGGTCGCAGGTCGCCTCCGACGTGCTGGCCCAGAAATATTTCCGCAAGGCCGGCGTTGCCGCGCGCCTGAAGAAGGTCGAGGAGGAATCCGTCCCCTCCTTCCTATGGCGCTCCGTGCCCGATACCGAGGCGCTTAGCCTCCTGCCTGAGAAAGAGCGCTATGTCAGCGAGCTCAGCGCCAAGCAGGTGTTCGACCGCCTCGCCGGCTGCTGGACCTACTGGGGCTGGAAGGGCAAGTACTTCTCCTCCGACGACGACGCCCAGGCCTTCTATGACGAGCTCCGCTACATGCTCGCCATGCAGATGGTCGCGCCGAACTCGCCGCAATGGTTCAACACCGGCCTGCACTGGGCCTATGGCATCGACGGCCCCGGCCAGGGCCACTATTACGTCGACCCCTTCACCGGCAAGCTGACCAAGTCGAAGTCGGCCTACGAGCATCCGCAGCCGCACGCCTGCTTCATCCAGGGCGTCGGTGACGACCTCGTCAACGAGGGCGGCATCATGGACCTCTGGGTGCGCGAGGCGCGCCTGTTCAAATACGGCTCCGGCACCGGCTCGAACTTCTCGCGCCTGCGCGGTGAAGGCGAAAAGCTGTCCGGCGGCGGCCGCTCGTCGGGCCTGATGAGCTTCCTCAAGATCGGCGACCGCGCGGCGGGCGCGATCAAGAGCGGCGGCACCACGCGCCGCGCGGCCAAGATGGTCGTGGTCGACGTCGATCACCCCGACATCGAGACCTATATCGACTGGAAGGTGAAGGAGGAGCAGAAGGTCGCCGCCCTCGTCACCGGATCCAAGATCAACCAGAAGCACCTCAAGGCGGTGCTGAAGGCCTGCGTCAACTGCGAAGGCTCGGGCGATGATTGCTTCGATCCCGAGAAGAACCCTGCCCTGCGTCGCGAAATCAAGCTCGCGCGCAAGAGCCTCGTGCCCGACAACTACATCAAGCGGGTGATCCAGTTCGCCAAGCAGGGCTACAAGGACATCCAGTTCGACACCTACGACACCGACTGGGATTCGGAAGCCTACCTCACGGTTTCCGGCCAGAACTCCAACAACTCGGTCTCGCTGAAGGACGACTTCCTCCGCGCGGTGGAGACCGACGGCGACTGGAGCCTCATTGGCCGCACCAACAAGAAGGTGACGAAGACGCTGCGTGCCCGCGACCTCTGGGAGAAGATCGGCTACGCCGCCTGGGCGTCGGCCGATCCGGGCCTGCACTTCAACACCACGATGAACGACTGGCACACCTGCAAGGCGTCCGGCGACATCCGCGCGTCCAATCCGTGCTCGGAATACATGTTCCTGGACGACACGGCGTGCAACCTCGCCTCCGCCAATTTGCTGACGTTCTACAACACGACGACCAAGCACTTTGACGTCGATGGCTACGAGCATCTCTGCCGGCTCTGGACGCTCGTGCTCGAAATCTCCGTGATGATGGCGCAGTTCCCCTCCCGCGCGATCGCCGAGCTCTCCTACGAGTTCCGCACGCTCGGCCTCGGCTACGCCAATATCGGCGGCCTGCTGATGACCATGGGCCTGCCGTATGACAGCAAGGAAGGCCGCGCGCTCTGCGGCGCGCTGACTGCCGTCATGACCGGCGTCACCTACAAGACGTCGGCGGAGATGGCGGCCGAACTCGGCACCTTCCCCGGCTACAAGAAGAATGCCGCGCACATGCTGCGCGTCATCCGCAACCACCGCCGCGCCGCGCACGGCCAGAGCTCCGGCTACGAGGCGCTCTCGGTCAATCCGGTGCCGCTCGACCACGCCTCCTGCCCGCAAGCCGACCTGGTCGCGCATGCGCAGGCAGCCTGGGATGCGGCGCTCGAGCTCGGCGAGCAGCACGGCTATCGCAACGCCCAGACCACGGTGATCGCGCCGACCGGCACGATCGGCCTCGTCATGGATTGCGACACCACCGGCATCGAGCCCGACTTCGCGCTGGTGAAGTTCAAGAAGCTCGCCGGCGGCGGCTACTTCAAGATCATCAACCGCGCGGTCCCCGCAGCGCTGCGCGCGCTCGGCTATCGCGAGAGCGAGATCGCGGAGATCGAAGCCTATGCCGTCGGCCACGGTTCGCTCTCCAACGCCCCCGGCATCAACGCCTCGACGCTGAAGGCCAAAGGCTTCACTGATGAGGCGATCGCCAAGGTCGAAAAGGCCCTGCCGACCGCCTTCGACATCAAGTTCGCCTTCAACAAGTGGACTTTTGGCGAGGACTTCATCCGCGAGCAGCTCGGCATCGGTGCCGAGGCGATCGCAGCCCCCGGCTTCGATCTGCTCCAGGCCGTCGGCTTCACCAAGCGCGAGATCGAGGCGGCCAACGTCCACATCTGCGGCGCGATGACGGTGGAAGGTGCCCCGCACCTGAAGGCCGAGCACTATCCGGTGTTCGACTGCGCCAACCCCTGCGGCAAGATCGGCAAGCGCTATCTGTCGGTCGAGAGCCACATCCGCATGATGGCCGCGAGCCAGCCCTTCATCTCGGGTGCGATCTCCAAGACCATCAACATGCCGAACGACGCCACGGTGGAGGACTGCAAGTCCGCCTACATGCTGTCGTGGAAACTCGCCCTGAAAGCCAACGCGCTCTATCGCGACGGCTCAAAACTCTCCCAGCCGCTCAACTCGCAGCTCATCAGCGATGATGAGGACGAGGATGATGCGGTCGAGCAGATCTACGAGAAGCCGATGGCGGCGCGTGCCGCCCAGGTCTCCGAGAAGATCGTCGAAAAGCTCGTCGAGCGCATCATCGTGATGCGCGAGCGCGAGAAGATGCCGGATCGCCGCAAGGGCTACACCCAGAAGGCGGTCGTCGGCGGCCACAAGGTGTACTTGCGCACCGGCGAGTATGACGACGGCCGTCTCGGCGAGATCTTCATCGACATGCACAAGGAAGGCGCGGCGCTCCGCTCCTTCATCAACAACTTCGCCATCGCCGTGTCGCTCGGCCTGCAATACGGCGTGCCGCTCGACGAATATGTCGACGCCTTCACCTTCACCCGCTTCGAGCCGGCGGGCCCCGTGCAGGGCAACGACAGCATCAAGTACGCGACCTCGATCCTCGACTACGTCTTCCGCGAGCTGGCGGTGAGCTACCTCAGCCGCTTCGACCTCGCCCACGTCGATCCCAGCGAGACGGGCTTTGACGCGCTCGGCAAGGGCGTCGAGGAAGGCAAGGAGCCGGACGACGAGGGCGGCCACCACGCGACCAAGCTGGTCTCGCGCGGCCTCACCCGCTCGCGCACCGACAACCTGGTCGTGATGCGCGGCGGCTCGGCCGCGGTCTCCTCCGGCAACGACAGCGCCCCCGCCGGCGGCCACCGCGTCACCGCGCTGCACGGCGCATCCGCCCGCGCCGGCGACACGATCGAAGGCGCCGTCGCCCTGAAGCAGGAAGCCAGCCACGACCTCTCTCCAACAGAGAAGCTCGAGCAGCTCCAGTGGAGCAAGGCCGGCACCGCGCAGACGGTCGTCCCCACCAAGGCCGAACGCCGCGCGGAAGCGAAGGCAAAGGGTTACGAAGGTGAGATGTGCAGCGAGTGCGGCAACTTCACGCTGGTGCGGAATGGCACCTGCATGAAGTGCGATACGTGCGGCAGCACGACGGGGTGTTCGTGAACAAATTGAACCACTACTACTAGTTGGGGCGGTCCGTTTGGGCCGCCCTAATCACATGAGGGCAAGCAAATGAAGGACAAACGGATATATGTAGAGCGCCGAGACGAGGGCGACTATGCCGTTCGACGAGCCAACTCCGATAGGGCCAGCGACGTGCTTCCAACCCAACGTGAAGCCATCGAACGGGCTCGGGAATTGAGTCCCGATACAACGCCTCATGTCGAGCGCGTCCGTCATACGTCGAGGGGTACGCCTGACAAATGGCGCAAACCGTAGCTGCTCGGCCCAACACGCCTACCCCAGATCAGCGCAGCGATGTCCGGGCAACATCTAGCTAACCCACCCCACGTGCCGCTCTGCTCATGCGGACCATTTGCCGTAAGAGCTGCGGGTACGTCTGGGGCCGTCCGGAAGATGGCTAGCGAAATATGGCGATAGTCAAGAACCCGGTTCTCTTTTCGACGCATTTTGGTATTGGACCGAAAGTTCTACACGACGCTGGTCTGATCGACCCCTTCTTGAACGTCGACACGCAGCTTTTCATCGATCCAGTTCTACTTGGAAAGTCGGCTAATCTCGTCATTCGAACCGAAGCTCTCCCGGCCTTTCGCGCGCATTTTGAGAACTTTATACGCTTGCTTGTTATCTCGCGAGTCGCTCGTGAAGAATTCGGAAGCGATTGATCTGTCGCTGTGATTTTGACGTGAGTAAGTATTCGATTGTGCAAG
>NZ_JBANBA010000049.1:0-62063 GCF_059803475.1 Bradyrhizobium sp. UFLA05-89
CATAGCGAGAAGGGAAAGAGACCTCGCGAGTGAGGTGCGTCCATTTTGCCGGCTCGATCGCGCCGCACTGCGTGTTCAGGATTTCTTCTTTTAACAATTCGAACTCCGCCGCCGCGACGGTAGCCCCAATATCCCGCGCTCCTCGCCTAATCCGCAGGCCCAGACAATCGGCCCAGAACATGCTATAATCAGCCAAATGCCCAAAGCCGCACGTGCATACGCGTCGGAGTAGAGGAACGTGGCGTATTGGGATAACGAATTTCAGCGAGTCCGGTCGCCGCCGCTGCGGTATGGATTCGCGGTCGTTTGTGTGGGGATCGCGATTGCCGCTGCGCTCGCGATCCAACAATATCAGTTCCGTGATGTAGCGCTGCCGGTTCTTGTACTCGTCATCGGCATTGTCACCTGGTACGCAGGGACCGGGCCTGCCGTCGTGGCCGTCCTGTTGGGCACGGCAGCCTTCAACTACATGTTTGTAGAGCCGGTCCACACCTTCTACGTTTCAGCGCAAGACCTGCCCTACTTTCTTGTTTTTGTTCTCTCGGCGATCATAGTTGCCTCCTTCAGCGCTGTTCGGCTTCGAATCGAGGAGAACCTTCGCCACGCACGCGACCGGCTTCAGGCCGAGCTCGAACAAGGCCAGCGGCGCGAGGCCGCAATTAGCAAGCTCAATCAGGAGCTCAATCTGCGCGCGGCGGAGCTGGCAGCGGCTAACAAGGAACTCGAGGCGTTTGCCTATTCAGTGTCGCACGACTTGCGGGCGCCACTGCGTCATATCGTCGGCTACTCCGAACTTCTGCAAAAACACACACCGAACTCGCTGGACGACAAGGGTCAAAGATACGTACAGACGATTCGCGAATCAGGAAAAAGAATGGGCAACCTGATCGATGATTTACTGGCGTTTTCCCGGATCGGCCGCACTGAAAGCAGGACGACGGCAGTGGACCTCCAGAAGTTGGTCAAGGAGGCAGTTTCCGAGATAGAGCTGCAAACGAAGGGACAGGATATCTCTTGGACGATTGATGCACTTCCGGTCTGTTATGGAGATCGTTCGCTACTAAAGCTTGTTTTGATGAACCTGCTCTCCAATGCGGTCAAGTTCTCAGGCACACGGCGTCCTGCCAAAATCGAGATTGGCTCTGTGGTTGCCAATGGAGACAGGATCGAAATCTTCGTGAGGGATAACGGTGTCGGGTTCGACATGCAGTACGTCAACAAGCTGTTCGGGGTATTTCAACGGCTGCATCGTGCTGACGAATTTGAGGGCACTGGAATAGGACTGGCAACCGTGCAGCGTGTCATTCACCGGCACGGCGGGACAGTGCGAGCCGAGGGAGCGGTCGATCAAGGCGCCACTTTCTATTTTTCACTGCCGAAAGCCGAACATTCAGCGAAGAGGACAGCGAATCCGCCATGAGCGAACTGGGACGAATTCTGATCGTCGAGGACGATCCGAGGGATGTTGAGCTTACTCTCACAGCTCTTGATGAGCACAAGCTCGCGAACGAAGTGGTCATTACTCGCGACGGCAAAGAGGCACTCGATTATCTGCATTGTCGAGAGCAATTCGCGTCGCGCGCCGATGAAAACCCCGCGGTTATTCTGTTGGACCTAAAGCTGCCGAAAGTGGATGGATTGGAGGTCTTACAGAAAATCAGATCAGATCCGAAGCTGAAGATGATACCCGTAGTCGTACTGACATCATCACACGAAGAAAGGGACATGCTGGCAACCTACCAGCTCGGGGTGAACGCTTACGTCGTGAAGCCCGTGGACTTTCACGAGTTTGTCAACGCCGTCAAAGAGCTGGGCATGTTCTGGGCGATCATAAATCAACCGCCCCCAGGAAGCGCGAAGAAGGTGTCATGAGCTCGCCAATCGGAATCCTCTTGCTGGAGGATGACCGCAATGACGCGGGCCTTATAGAAGTGCTCCTTGAAGCCGATCATTTGATCTGTCGCATCACCTGCGTGCAAAGTCGCACTGAGTTTCTGGCAGCTCTTGAGAGCGCCGAATTTGACCTGATCCTCTCGGACTACAAACTACCTTCGTTCGACGGGCTCTCCGCGTTGAATCTGGCGCAGAGTATCCGCCCCGATCTGCCATTCATCTTTGTTTCTGGCACTCTCGGCGAAGAGGCAGCTATCGAGGCTCTTAAGATCGGGGCCACCGACTACGTTCTGAAGACCCGGATGTCGCGGCTCGTGCCCGCCGTGCGGCGCGCGCTGAGCGAGGCAGGCGATCGAGCCTCGCGCCAACGGGCCGAAGATGCACTGCGTCGAAGGGAAAAAGAGCTTCGGGATACCGTTGAGGCGATACCTGCGATAGCGTTTACGACGCAACCCGACGGTAGCAGCATTTGGACAAACCGACAGTGGGTGGAATTTTCCGGGTTGTCCGTGGAAGAGACGTCGGGACCGGGTTGGCAATCCACGATTCATCCTGACGACCTCATCCAACACGTCGCCAAGTGGCATCACTCGATGACAAGTGGTGAGGCTTTCGAAAACGAGGCCCGGCATCGCAGTGCCAACGGAGAATACCGCTGGTTCTTGGTACGGGCAGTGCCCCTACGTGATGAACAGGGCACGGTTCTCAAATGGTACGGCATCCTGACGGACATCACCGAACGCAAGCGCGCAGAGGAGCGCCTCCGCGTGCAGCACACTGTTGCGCAGGTCCTGGCGGAAGCAGCCACGATCGAAGAGGTCGCTCCGAGAATACTGCGGGCCATAGGCGAGTGCCTGGGATGGGACGTTGGTGCACTCTGGCGCGTGGACCGGGAGACCAAGGCGCTGCGCTGTGTCGAGCTTTGGCATAAAACGTCGATAGAGGTCCCGGAATTTGAAAGAATCGGCTCGGAGTTCACTTTCGT
The DNA here is from genome assembly GCF_059803475.1 of Bradyrhizobium sp. UFLA05-89. Lineage (NCBI taxonomy): Bacteria > Pseudomonadati > Pseudomonadota > Alphaproteobacteria > Hyphomicrobiales > Nitrobacteraceae > Bradyrhizobium > Bradyrhizobium sp. UFLA05-89. The sequence continues at coordinate 2,879 of NZ_JBANBA010000049.1, forward strand.
TCCGGGGGCGGGACTACCAGGGCGAGTGTGGTCCAGCCGTAAGCCCGAATACATTCCCGACGTCATTTCTGCTGAAAACTTTCCGCGCAGGCGCGTCGCCCAACTCGAAGGACTGCGCGCGGCCTTCGGCTTTCCTATCCTGCTCGGGGGGGACGTCTTGGGCGTGATCGAGTTTTTCAGCCGCGAGCTCAGACAGCCCGATCAGGAGCTGCTCAACGTGCTTGCCACCATCGGCAGCCAGATCGGTCAGTTCATCGAGCGCAAGCGCACCGAGGCGGAATTACGCGAATCGGAACAGAATTACCGCACGTTGTTCGAGTCGATTGACGAGGGCTTTTGTACCATTGAAGTCTTGTTTGACCACAACGAAAAGCCAATCGATTATCGTTTCTTGCAAATCAGCCCATCGTTTGAACGGCAGACGGGAATCAAGAATGCCGCCGGAAGACGGATGCGCGAAATCGCGCCAGAGCACGAAGAACATTGGTTCGAGACTTACGGCAGGATCGCCTTGACGGGCGAACCGATGCGGTTTGAAAATGAAGCCAAGCAACTCGGACGCTGGTATGACGTTTACGCCTTCCGGGTCGAAGACCCCAGGCGCAGGCGCGTCGGAATCCTTTTCAACGACATCACCGAACGGAAGCGGGCGGAAGCCAAAGCACGAGACAGCGAGCACCGCTATCGCGAAGTGCAGGCAGAGCTGGCCCACGCGGGCCGGGTCGCGACGATGGGGCAGCTCATGGCCTCGATTGCCCACGAAATCAAACAACCTATCGCCGCGGTTGTTAACGGCGCACATGCCGGTTTGAACTGGCTCGATGCTCAACCGCCAGATCTGGAGGAGGTCCGGCAGACGCTCGGTTTTATCGTCAGCGCCGGCAAGCATGCGGGCGACGTGATTGACCGTATCCGCGCCCTTATGAAGAAGGCGCCTCCTCGAAAGGAGGACTTGGATATCAACGAGGCGACGCTTGAGGTGATAGCCCTGACCCGCGGCGAACTTTTGAAGAACAGCGTCTCGGTGCGGACGCAACTCGTGGAGGGCTTGCCGCTCATTCAAGGAGATCGGGTCCAGCTGCAACAAGTGATCATGAACCTGATCATCAACGCCGTCGAAGCGATGCGCGATGTGGTCGAAGAGGATCGGCAGTTGCTCATCAGCACCCGTAACGAACCCGATGGCGTTTGCGTCGAGGTGCGGGATTCAGGGCCAGGCTTCGCTCCTGCGGATCTTGAGCGCTTGTTCGATGCTTTCTACACCACGAAATCGGGCGGTTTGGGCCTTGGGCTGTCGATCTGCCGCTCGATTATTGAAGCGCACAACGGAAGATTGTGGGCAAGCCATAACCTGCCACATGGCGCTATCTTCGGCTTCATTGCACCTGCTAATCCGGCTGTCGAATCCTGAGTGTACAGACCTGAGAGCAACCGTCCGAATACGCTATGTCTAACCAATGCTGAACAATCCATCAGACTTCGGCATTCCGCGCGCTCGTCAAATCCTTTTCGGCCCCGGGCAGAGTGAACTGAATTACGGCGCCGCGAGGCTCGTTCGCTCCCGCCCACAGCTTGCCCCCATGCGCTCGGATGATGGAGCGGCATATCGAAAGTCCCATGCCGGTTCCACTGGACTTCGTGGTATAGAAAGCGTCGAAGATCCGATCGAGATGCGCAGGATCAATACCCGGCCCAGAATCGCGGACGGCCACGAGAGCTCCCGCTTGGTCTTGCTCGGTGCTGATCGACAACTCTCGTGCTCCCTCTTCAACCAAGCTCATTGCTTCAGATGCGTTGAGAATCAGATTCAGCAGGACTTGTTGCAGCTGAATCCGATCCCCCGGAACCAACGGCAATCCCTGCGCCAGCCGAGTTTGAACCGAAACGCCATTCCTGAGGGTCACGCTTTGCGCCAATACGATTACTTCGCTGATTGCCGTGTTGAGATCAAAACGCTCCTTTCGGGGCGGCGCTTTCTTGATCTGCTCTCTGATGCGTTCGATGATGTCTCCAGATCGGTCTGCGTCCGCAACGATACAGGCTAGTGCTTCCTTGACCTCGCCCAGGTTCGGCGGCTGAATGTTCAGAAAATTCTGGGCCGCCCGGGCGTTATTGCGCGCGCTGGCGATCGGCTGCGCAATCTCGTGAGAGAGCGAGGCTGCCAGCTCTCCCATCATGCTCACACGGTTCATGTGCGCGAAATCGGATTGCATCTGCTGCAATCGCGCCAATGCCTGCGTGCGATCTTCGATGTCGGTCAGGAGAACATACCATCGCGTGATACGCCCGGTGTCATCGCGAATTGGGACGCCGCGGTTGTCAAACCATCGATACTCCCCGTCGAAGCGTCGCAGGCGTTGTTCGAGATGGTACGGAACTCCAGATGCGATCGACTTTGTGAACACTTCGGCGACGTAGGGAAGATCGTCGGGATGGACTGTTCCGTTTGCTCCCCAATTTCTCAACTCCTCCAGCGGCTGGCCGCAATATTCAATGATTTGGCGATTGACGGCCTCGACCTCACCATTCGGAGCCAGAACTCCGACGAGACCTGGTAGACCGTCAATTGCCGAGCGCAAACTTCGCTCGCTTTCACGCATTGCCTCCTCGGCCCGCTTGCGCTCAGTCAGATCGAGCACGAACGCGATGCCGTTGCCTCGTTCGCCGAACAACGAATAGCCGATCAGCACGGGCACGCGGCTGCCATCCTTGCGAAAGTATTCTGTCTCGAGGGGTTGCGCCACGCCGGTTCTCCTTAACTCTTCGTGGACGCGCTCAGTGCGGGCGCGCCATTCCGGCGGAGTCAGTTCGGTCCAGCGCACGTCGCCTAAAGCCAAGTCATCACGGTCATATCCCACGATGCGAAGAAACGCGTCATTGGCTTCAAAAACCCGGCCTTCGGAGTCGGCAGTGATGATCCCGATGATGTTTGCGTCCACCAAGCGCCGGATCTTGCCTTCGCGATCTGCGAGATCGCGATAAAGCCGCGAGTTTTCGAGCGAGATTGCCGCCTGCGACGCCAGCACCTTCAATAAGGCAACGCGGTCAGGAGTGAACACGTTAGGCGCCAGATTATTCTCGAGGTAGAGAATCGCTGTGAGCTTACCCTGATTGATCAACGGCAAGCTGAGAATAGAACGGACACGACTCTGAAGAATATAGGGTTCGGCAGAAAATGCATGCTGAGATGAAGCGTCATCGAGAATCACAGTCTCATGGGTGCGCGTTCCATACCGAACCAACGACTCCGGCAACTCCGCTGTGCCGTAAGACGACCCGACCTGCGGATGCACGATTATGTCGTCTCCACCGGCGATCGCTTCCGCCTCGATCTGCAGCTCATCTCCTCGCGGGACAATCAGCAGACCTCGTTCGGCGCCGGCATGCTCGAGGGCCGCGCGCATGAGTTTGTCGATGAGTTTTTCCAGCACCATCTCGCCAGAAAGCGCTTGCGAGGCTTCAATCATTGTTGCGAGATCGAGCTGTTCGACCGACGCTTCGATCGTAGCCGCTGGGGCTGGCGCGCGCGCCCCCTGCCTCAGCCGCGGATGGAGCTGGTCGAGTTGTCGCACTTTGCCATCTGCCCCCCATCGCAAGTAGCAGTGACGAGCATTTTCCAGGTAGAGATGTGCGATTTCCTCAAAGCCGCGCACCGCGTAAAAGCGGGCAGCCAGCTCATAGGCGATCGCTTCATTGTGGACGAAGCTGTTCGTTTGGGCCGAGTGGATCGCACGCTCGTAAAGACGCTCGGCATCCAGATCGCGACCTTCCAATCGGGCAATCTCGGCATCGACAAGGGCGGCGCGGTTCTCGAAATTTTCCGGGCAGTTCTCCGCCCAGATTCCGATCTGTTCGCGATGGGCTGCCAGAGCCTCCAAATGCTGTCGGCGCTGATCGGCTGAAGCGGAGTCGCAGGATGAGGCGCGCGCGAGCGCGCTGTAAAAGTGATACTCCGCGAATTCGATGGCCGGCAGCGACGTCCAGAGCAGCGGCTTCGCCCTAAGGGACGCGTCGACAGCCGCAGAAAAGTCGCTGGCCAGGATGTCCCCCTGCAGCTTGCGAATCCAATACCAGCACTCGGCAAATGCCAGGTTCCGATTGCCGGACAAACGGCTTGCGATCAGGCCTTCATCGAATTTCTGGTCGTCGAAAGAGCCGAACCGGCGTGTCGACCCGCGCAACATTCGGACCAGCGCAAGCTGCGTCGCGATCACGTCGATGACGAGTCCGAACTGCATCTGCTCCGCCAACGCCAGTCCCAGCTCGACCTCGCGCTGAACCTCGTCGAGCGGATCGCCCACCATGAGCAGATTGGAGTTCAGATGGGCGCGGCTGTACACCGCATAAGTGAGATCGCCCGTCTTGTTCGCAACATCGAACGCCCGATGCAAGAGATCACGACCACTCCGCGCATGCCTCGTCCACGGCATCACCTGGTTGCCGAAATTCATGAATATTCTGGCCAGGAAATGCTTCAGATCGTGCCGCTCGACCAGTTCGTAGCCGACCCGTCCAAACCGATATCCGGCCTTGTAGTCCCCAAAAAACGGGCCCGCGACCATGCCTACCCGAACATACGCATTGGACGAGCCATCGCTGTTGCCGCGCTCGAGGCTGAGATTGACCGCACGGCAACTGCCCAACGCCAGCAGGTTTGCATCCGTGAACACCGCCGGCGGCCCGAGCTTGGTCAGAACATCAAGAAGGGCGAGGGATGCCGGATCGATCATCAGCGGCAGGTCAACCAGTTCCTCGATCGCGCGGCCGCCGAGCTTCGACCATATCAGCTGATATTCGCGGCGCACCTCGTCGTCCGCAGGATGTGCGGTCCACACCACGCCCACATGTTCGAGACATTCCAGACCGATAGCGACCGCTTCGCTCATCCGGCCGCGGGTCGTACACACGTCAATTCGCAGGCATGCTACGGCCGCCCGTTCTACGGTATTGGCGGCGCGGGCTGATAGCAGGGTCAGCCGATCCTCGGCTGCAGCCAGCTCGCCGGTGAAGAATTCGCATTCGGCCCGGTGCAGCTCCAGTTCGAACATGAGCTCGCGCCGGCGCTCCCACGAATCCTCCGGCAGCTGTGCCGCGCCAGCCGCCAGATACTTGAGCGCCGCGCCATAGGCCGTCGACGTCTTGGCGCGCTTGCCCGCGATCAGATTCAGTCGGGCGAACTGCTCGCGCTCATCGGTTGAGGCGATCAACGGCGCGCCGCGGTTGAGTTGGTTGACGATCTCGAAGATCGCTTCGTCGCGTTCTTCCGGAGGTGTCTGTGCCAGGAGCAGGCGGCCGATCCTCAAATGCAATTCAGCGCGCGACGCTTCGGGAATCAGCGCATAGGCGGCTTCCTGCACCCGATCGTGAATGAACTTGTAAAAGCGTTCGAGGCGGTCGATCAGCTGTTGATGCAGGGCCTCCGAGAGAGCCGCGTGCACCTGTTCCTCCGACGTTTCCAGAACGACCGAGAGGGTAGTGACGTGTGCGACATTGCCGAGGCAAGCGAGCTGTCGCAACGCGTCCTGCGTGTCGAGGGGCAGCCGCGTCAACTTTCCAGCCAAAAGCTCCACGACGTTATCCGTGAATCTTTTGGCGTGGATGCCTCCCATGTCCCAGGTCCATAGCCCCCCGTCGTGATCGAAGGCCAGGAGATGCTCGCCGGCGAGCACGTGAAGAAACTGGATGACAAAGAACGGATTGCCGCCCGTCTTCGCGTGCACCAGCTCTGCGAGCGGATCGGCCTGCTTCTCATCGCATCGGAGCGAGTCCGCGACAAGGCTTCCCAGATCGCCGGTCGTCAGCGGGGCCAGCTTGATATCCTGTACCCTTCCGGTTGCACGGATCGTCTCCAGCTTGCGCATGAGCGGATGCGCAGCCGTGACTTCGTTATCGCGGAAAGCACCGATGATGAGGAGATTGCGGAGATCGGACCGGATCAACAGGTCTTCCAAAAGGTCAAGCGTCGCCGCATCGAGCCATTGCAAGTCATCGAGAAATAGCGCCAGGGGATGTTCCGGCCGAGCAAAGATGCCGATCAATTGCCGAAGCACCATTTGGAAACGCCGCTGCGCGTCCTTCGGCGGAAGCTCGGGGACGGCCAATGGTCCCCCGATAAGGAGTTTCAGTTCCGGAACGAGATCCACCATCAGTCCGGCGTTGGATCCCAGCGCCTTCTGCAAGGCGTCGCGCCATGGCGCAAGCTCGGCGTCGCTCTTGCCAAGCAACGGCCGGATCAGGCTCTGAAGCGCTTGTGCCAGCGTTGCGTAGGGAATATCGCGTTTGAGCTGATCGAACTTGCCGGAAGCGAACAGGCCACGCGATGGCACCAACACCGGCTGCAGCTCGTTGACGACCGACGATTTGCCAACGCCGGAATAGCCGTAAACCAGGATCAGTTCCGGGGTGCCGCCGTTGACGATGCGATCAAAGGCGGCGAGCAAAGTCTCAACCTCACGCCTCCGCCCGTAGAGTTTCTCGGGAATTACGAGCCGGTCAGGCGTGTCACGTTCACCGAGCGGAAAGTCGTCAATCCGGCCTTGCGCTACCCATTCGCGCTGGCAGCGGCGAAGATCGTTCTCGAGGCCGGCCGCCGTTCGATAGCGGTCTTCGGCTCTCTTCGCGAGCAGCTTCATCACGATCGCCGAAATGGTGCCGGGAATTTCCCTCAGCCGCTCGGCGGGCGGCACCGGTCGCCTGGCGAGATGGCAGTGCACCCATTCCATCGGCTCCATGGCGGCAAACGGCAAAGCACCGGTGAGCATTTGATAGAAGGTGATGCCAAGTGCGTAAAGGTCGCTGCGATAATCGATTGATCGATTCATTCGTCCGGTCTGTTCGGGCGCCATGTACGCGAGTGTGCCGGCGATCGTCTCGGGAGGGTGAGGCGATTGGCGTTCGCGCGCGAACCGCGATGCTATGCCGAATCCCGTCAGCCTCACATCGCCGGTCCCGTCGTTGAGCAGGATGTTGACTGGCTTGATATCTTTGTGAACGAGCCCGCGCTGGTGGAGCTTGCCCAGCGCTGCAGCGATGGGGATGGCCAAATCCAAGAAGCGCCCCAGTTCCAGGGGTACGCCAAGCAACCGCTCGAGCGGCTCGCCGCCCGCATCCTCGAGCACCAGCACGGTTCGACCGCCATCGCGAATGAGGTCCATCGGCCGCACTGCCCATGCCCTGTCGAGCTGATCCCTAAGTTCGAATTCGTGCGCAAGGCGGTCGAGGCTTGATCGGGAAGGAGGGTCGGCGGCTGGAGCGATGAACAACACAGCAGAGCGCTGCCCCGCGTCGTCCAGTCGCCAGCCACGGCTGAAGATGCGTTCGCCGTCCTCCCACAAGATCTGTGAGCTACCGTCCGGGTACGCACTGTTCAGCGAATGCGGCACCACCTGACAGACTCCGGGGTCTGGCTTCCGAGTCGAGTTCAGCCGACCGGGCTTTGCTTGTGCCTTTCAGCAGAAATCGTACCGCATCGCCTGAGAAATGCCAGCCACCTGTTTATCTTTCCTGGTCCCAACGCAAGGCGGATCTACCTTCTCGTTATCAGTAATTTGGCGCGATTTGTGGGGCTTTACTCGTAGTGGCAGCTCAAGCGGCCTAGCTGGAGACCAACGTTGGCATTGTGAAACAATGACGAAAGCGCGCGACAACATTTTGACTTCACTCAAAGCTGTCGCCACCGCCGCACTTGTATGGGCCGCGACGGCGATCCCGGCTCTCGCTCAGCCACCCTTTGGAGATCCAGACGCTTTCCAAGGCATGTATCCATATCGAGACGTGTTGAATGACGGCGCAACAACACCGGCGGCCAAGCTGGCTTTTGAGCCACCTTCAGTGCTCCAGGCCCTTCAGGAGAGGGAGAGTGGGATTCGGTCCGAACACTTGCAACATGCCGCAACGACCGCAACGGGGCCGCTCACGCATATTCGGTCGTTGGCGCACTCGAAGTCATTCGCATGTTCAGCTGATCTCCCAGCGTCGTGTGTTCGCATCGGGCGGATCGCAGTCCGGTCTAAAGACAGTGGATGGAATCGATCGGTGCCGAGACATGCCGACCGTTCATTGATCTTCCTGACCCAGCGTACGCCGATCCGCCCTTCTCCCTAGCAACAATTTGGCGCGATTTGCGGCGCTTCACTCGCGCCCCCGGCGCATGCAGATCAAATGGAAACCGACGCACCCGTGCGTGAAACAAGGAGATCCAAATGACCATCGCAGCGGCCAAACCATCAGTGCCGACGCTGCTTCCGCTATCGACTCAGAAGGAAGCGCCCATGAAGTGGACCAGCCCGCGCATCGTCGAGTTCGCCGTCGGCCTTGAGATCAACTCTTACGCCCGCGCCGAGCTGAACTAGGCACCGGCGATCAACTAGCTGAGCCTCGAGCGCTCGGAGCATGCAAACCCTCGACGGCGTGAGCGGCTCGGCTCGTCGCTCTTGAAATCTAAATTCTCAAAAAGGAGAAAGAGATGTCCTCGACAGTAGATGTAGTCCCGGCAGCACAGCCTAGACACCGGGCATCAGAGTTGCAGAGATACCTCGCGTGGACGCCCACAGTTTTGGGCGGGATCGTCGCATTGCTCGGTTTGATCCTCGCCGGCGGTGGCGCTTACCTAGCCTCGCTGGGAGGCAGCCTCTATTACGTTGTGGTAGGCGCGATGCTTCTCGCTGCTGGCGTTCTCATGACTAGGGGAAGCATCGCGGGCATCTATACCTATCTCGGCGCATTCGCGTTCACGGCCGTTTGGAGCTTTTGGGAAGTCGGCCTATCGGGCTGGGAGTTGATCCCGCGTCTTGTCGGCCCCTTCATCCTCTTCGTCCTTGCTATTCTGGTTGCTCCCGCAATTGACAAGACGATCGGCCGGCATGTCCGAAAGCTGGGATCGATCGGCGCCGGGCTCTTCGTTGCCGCACTCGGCGTCCTCATCCCGATCTTCAATCAGCAGGCGGCACCGAATCCACTCCCTCAGGCGCACGCAAACGCCGTCTTCGAAGACTCCGCATATGCGCCCAACAAGGGTGAGTGGAACGCCTATGGCGCCGGCCAGAGCGGGCAGCGCTATTCGGATCTCGCCCAGATCACGCCCGCAAACGTCAAGGACCTCAAGCGTGTCTGGACCTTCCACACCGGCGACATTCCGAAGAAGTACGGATCGGAGCTGACCCCTCTCAAGGTCGGCAATGCCATCTACGGCTGCACGCCGATGAACAAGTTGTTCAAGCTGAACGCGGCGACCGGCGAGAAGCTGTGGATGTACGATCCAGAGGTGCCGACGTCATGGGTCCCCTACACGGCAGCCTGTCGCGGTGTAGCGTACTATGAGAACCCGAAAGCCACAGCCGGCCAGGCCTGCGCGGCACGCATCATCGAGGGAACGCTCGACATGCGCCTGATCGCCGTGGACGCCAAGACGGGTCAGCCATGCCAGGATTTCGGCAAGAACGGCGCCGCCGACCTCAAGGTCGGACTCGCGCAGAAAGATAGCGCCACGGGCGCCATCACACCCGTCATTCCGGGGACGGCGGCCATCACTTCGGCACCGGTCATCGTGCAAGGGATCGTCGTCTCCGGGCATCAGGTGCTCGATGGTCAACGCCGTTGGGCGGCATCGGGCGTCATCCGCGGGTACGACGCGGTAACCGGCGAGCTCCGCTTTGCCTGGGACATCAACCAGCCTGAGGTCACGAAGCTGCCGCCGGACGGAAAGCCCTACTCCCTGGGCACGCCCAACATGTGGACGACGGGCATCGGTGACGAGAAGCTCGGCCTCGTCTACTTGCCGATGGGAAACTCGGCCGGCGATTATTACACGTCGTTGCGTTCAGATGAGGAGAAGAAGTACAGCTCCGCACTCGTCGCGCTGGACGTGAATACGGGCAAGCCACGCTGGGTGTTCCAGACCGTGCACAACGACGTATGGGACTATGATCTCGGTTCTCAACCGACCCTGGTCGAATTCCCCACTGCGAGCGGCAAGGTGCCGGCGGTCCTGCTGCCGACCAAGAGCGGCGACATGTTCGTGCTCGACCGCGCCACCGGAAGACCGCTGCACCAGGTCGACGAAGTGGCCGTCCCGCAGGGCGGCGCGGAGCCCGGCCAGCGCTCTCCGACGCAGCCGTTCTCGCGTTATCATACGTTGCGCAAAGCCGACCTTGTCGAGCACGACATGTGGGGCATCTCGCCCATCGACCAGATGATTTGCCGGATCAACTTCAAGCGCGCTCGCTATGAAGGGCCGTTCACTCCGCCAGAGCTCGGTCGCCACAACCTCGAATATCCTGGCTACAACGGCGGGTCGGACTGGGGCAGCGTTGCCGTTGATCCGCACCGCGGGATCATCATTGCGAACTATAACGACATGCCGAACTACGACACGCTCGTAACCCGCAAGGACGCGGACGCGATGGGCCTGTTCCCCGCCGGCGATCCCCGTGCGGCCGGAAGCGCATCGAGTGCTGAAGGCGCAGGCGCCCAGACGGGAACACCCTACGGCATCCTCGTCAACGCGGGATGGCAAATGCCGACGGGCGTGCTCTGCACGCGGCCTCCTTACGGCGGCATCCGCGCGATCGATCTCGCCACGGGCAAGACGCTGTGGGATCGGCCGTTCGGTTCGGCCCGGCGGAATGGTCCGTTCGGAATGCCGACCTTCATTCCGCTCGAGATCGGCACGCCAAACAATGGCGGATCCGTCGTGACGGCAGGCGGTCTGATCTTCATCTCGGCGGCAACCGACGATCTGATCAAGGCGATCGACATCAAGACCGGCGAGATCGTGTGGAGTGACGTGCTACCCGCGGGCGGCCAGGCCACGCCGATCGTCTATGAGCAGAATGGCAAGGAATATGTGGCCATCATGGCTGGCGGCCATCACTTCATGATGACGCCCCCGGGCGACTCTCTGATCGCCTACGCTCTGCCGGACAACAAGTAAGAGTACGAGACCTCCGCAACGCGCGGCATCACCCGATGCCGCGCGTTGTGCTGTCTGGAGCACAGAAACAGCGGCCAAGCCGACCGATTCACGAGCACGCTCCCTTGCAGCAATTTGGCGCGATTTGCCGGCCTTTACTCGCAACGACGGAGCAAATGGGTCAAATATTTTCATGACGGTCATCATCTCTAGACCAACCAAGTCAATTCGAGACAAGGCAACTGTGACAGCGAAGGAACGATCATGACGGTACTTCAAGCAACTGACCCGAAGAACTCATCGAGCGTCACCCGCTCCAGTCGACTTTTCGTGCTCGAACTGAGTGGGAACCGCATTCATTCGATGAATCCCGATGGCTCCGACCGCAAGATCATCGTCACGGATGGCCGCCTCCCCGACGGCATCGCCGTGGATGTGGAGGCGGGCCATATCTACTGGACCAACATGGGTGTTCCCCCTCTCAACGATGGTTCGATCGAACGCGTCGACCTCGATGGCGGAAATCGCAAGGTCATCATACCGCAAGGCGTCACGTACACGCCGAAGCAGATGCACCTCGATAAGGAGGGAAAGAAGCTTTACTGGTGCGACCGTGAGGGCATGCGCGTGATGCGCGCCAACCTCGATGGTTCGCAGGTCGAAACGCTGGTCGAGACCGGCCGCGGCGACGACGACCGGCAAGATCAAAGCCGCTGGTGCGTCGGAATCACCGTCGATCGCAAACGGCGGCACATCTACTGGACGCAAAAGGGTCCCGACAATGGCGAACAGGGCCGCATCTTCCGCGCCAGCATCGACATCCCGAAGGGCGAAACTCCGACGAACCGCTCCGACATCGAGGTGCTGTTCGATCGTCTTCCGGAACCGATCGACCTCGAGCTCGATCTGACGAACCGCATCCTCTACTGGACCGACCGCGGCGACCCGCCGCGCGGCAACACCGTCAATCGCGCGCCGATCGACACAAAGGCCGCCCCTGAAATCGTGGTCACGCATCTGATGGAGGGCATCGGCATTGCGCTCAACGTGCCGGGCAACCGGATGTTCGTCACCGACTTCGCGGGCTCGATCTATTCCGCCGATCTCGACGGCAAGAACGAGCGCAACTTCCTCTACGCCCAGGGCAATCTCACCGGCATCGCTTACGCTGAAATCTGATCGGAGAACATGACATGACCAACGCCAGACCTATTCGCCGCATCGCTATCATCGGTACCGGCGTGATCGGCGCGAGCTGGGCCTCGCTGTTTCTCGCCAAGGGACTGCAGGTTGTCGCGACCGACCCCGCGCCGAACGCAGAAGCCTCGCTCCGCAAGTTCGTGGAGACGGCCTGGCCGGCGCTAAAGCGCTTGGGCCTGTCGGCGGGAGCGTCGCAGTCGAATCTCACGTTCACCGCAGATCTTGCGCAGGCACTTGTCGACGTCGACCTCGTCCAGGAGAACGGGCCCGAGCGGATCGATTTCAAACAAAAGCTCTACGGGCAGCTCGATGAGCTGCTGCCGCCCGAGGTGATCGTCGCATCGAGCTCGTCGGGGCTCACCATGAGCGAAATCCAGAAGGGAGCCGCCGCGCATCCCGAGCGCTGCGTCATCGGCCATCCGTTCAATCCGCCGCACCTGATCCCGCTGACCGAGATTGTCGGCGGAGCCAAGACTTCCGAGGAAACGATCCAGCGCGCAGCGGAATTTTACTCGTCGATAGGGCAAAAGACAGTGCGGATCAACAAGGAGATGCCCGGCCACGTCGCCAACCGTCTGCAGGCCGCATTGGGGCGTGAGGTTTACTACCTCGTCGCCGAAGGGATCGTGAGCGCCGCCGACGTCGACACCGCCCTCTCCTGGGGACCGGGCCTGCGCTGGGGCGTCATGGGCAACATGATGCTCAACCACCTCGGCGGCGGCCCGGGTGGTATCGAGCACTTCTTCCAGCAGTTCAGCGGCCCAATGACGGCCTGGTGGAAGACCCTCGGCTCACCCGTGCTGACGCCGGAAGTGCAGAAAAGGCTCATCGACAGCGTCCATGCCGAAGTCGGATCACGCTCCGTCCAGGAGCTGGAGCATGCGCGCGACGAGATTTTGCTCGGCCTCATCGAACTGCGCAAGCGGTCAGAGACGGTTGCTCGGCGCGAAGTCGCAGCCGAGTAACGATCCGCTGCAGGCGCAGGTTACCGGCTTTCAAACCACAACAAGTGGAGATCCAAAATGCTCACCAAGGCCCCGAAACAGCTTCCGCTGCCGAATAGCGACTTCTTTCAATTCGCTGAAACGCTGGGCGACGAGGAACGGGGGATCGTAAAAAAGATGCGCGCCTACATGGAGACGAAAGTCGCACCCATCATCAACAAACACTGGGTCGAGGACTCGTTCCCGTTCGAGCTGCTGCCGTCGTACAAGGACCTAAACATCGCCGGTCTCGGCATTAATGGTTACGGCTGCCCGGGCGGAAGCCCCTTGCTGTTCGGCCTGGTCGCCCTCGAGATTGCGCGGACCGACGTTTCGTTCTGCACCTTCCATGGTGTCCACACCGGTCTCGCGATGAATTCCATTTACCTCGCGGGCACCGAGGAGCAGAAGCAGAAGTGGCTTCCGCCGATGGCGCGCATGGAAAAGGTCGGTTGCTTCGCGCTGACCGAACCGCTGGTGGGCTCAGGGACAGGTGCTGGTCTCATGACCACGGCGAAACGTGAAGGCGACAGCTGGATCCTCAACGGCCAGAAGCGCTGGATCGGCAACGCGCCGTGGTGCGACATCTCGATCGTCTGGGCGCGCGATGTGGCCGACAACCAGGTCAAGGGCTTCATCGTCGAGAACAAGATGACGCCGGGGTTCAGCGTCGACAAGATGCAGAACAAGATCGCGCTGAAGGTCGTGCAGAACGGCCAGATCACGATGACCGACTGCCGCGTGCCAGATGCGAATCGTCTCCAGGGAGGCAAAGGAACGTTTCGCGATCCTGCGCTGGTGCTGCGCGGTACCCGGCATGGCGTCGGCTGGGAAATTACCGGTGCCCAGATGGGCGCCTACGAAAATGCCCTGAAGTACTCCCAGGAGCGCTTGCAGTTTGGCAAGCCGATCGGGTCGTTCCAGCTCATTCAGGAGCTGCTGGCAAAGATGCTGGCCAACATCGTGGCCTGTCAATCTATGTTGGTTCGCTCGGTGCAGCTGGAGACCGAAGGCAAGCTGACTGATGCGCAGGCAGCGATTGTCAAGGCGTTCTGCACGTCTAAGGCACGGGAAACGGTCGCGTGGGCCCGCGAGGTGCTGGGCGGCAACGGGATCCTGGTCGACTACAACGTCGCGCGCTTCTTTGCCGATACCGAAGCGATCTACTCCTATGAAGGCACCTACCAGATGCAGAACCTGATCGTCGGCAAGGTGATCACCGGCTTCAGCGCCTTCGTGTGAGATTTGCAGGTGCGCCGGCGCCCCAAGCTTTCAAACACAGCAACTGGAGTCCAAAATGCTTACCAAAACCCCGAAGCCGCTTCCGACACCGGATAGCGATTTCTATAACTACGCCGACCTCCTGAACCCCGAGGAGCGTGCGATCCATCAGAGGGTGCGCACGTTCATGGAGTCGAAAGTCGCGCCGATCATCAACAAGTACTGGGTCGAGGACGCGTTCCCGTTCGAGCTGGTGCCCTTGGTAAAGGAGCTGAACCTCGGCGGCCTCGGCATCAAGGGGTACGGCTGCGCCGGTGGCAATCAATTGCTGGTCGGCCTCATCGGAGTGGAAATGGCGCGGGTCGATGCTTCATTCGCGACCTTCTTCGGCGTCCACAACTTCCTGGCAATGGGTTCGATCCAGGTCGCTGGATCGGAGGAGCAGAAACAAAAGTGGCTGCCGCCGATGGCCCGCATGGAAAAGATCGGCTGCTTTGGCCTGACCGAGCCGCTGGTCGGCTCGGGAGCGGCTGGCGGCCTCACCACGACGGCGAAGCGCGAAGGGGACACCTGGGTCCTCAACGGCCAGAAGCGGTGGATCGGCAACGCACCCTGGTGCGATATCTCGATCATCTGGGCACGTGACGTCGACGACAACCAGGTCAAGGGCTTCATCGTCGAGAACAAGTCGACGCCCGGCTTCAGCGTCGAGAAGATGCAGAACAAGATCGCGCTCAAGGTGGTCCAGAACGGTCAGATCACGATGAAGGACTGCCGGGTGCCGGAAGCAAACCGACTCGCATCGGGTGAGCAGTCCTTCCGTGACACCGCGCGCGTGCTGCGTGGGACGCGGTACTACGTGGGATGGGAAGCGACGGGATGCGCGATGGGCGCCTACGAGCACGCGCTCAAATATACCCAGGAGCGATTGCAGTTCGGAAAGCCGATTGCCTCGTTCCAACTCATTCAGGACCTCCTTGCGAAGATGCTCGCCAACATCACCGCCTGCCAAGGCATGGTGGTTCGCACGGCCCAGCTCGCCGACCAAGGCAAGCTGACGGACCAGCAAGCGGCGCTTTCGAAGGCGTTCACGACGGCCAAGGCGCGTGAGACGGTCTCCTGGGCGCGAGAGGTGCTCGGCGGCAACGGCATTCTCACCGATTACAACGTCGCACGCTTCTTCGCGGATGCCGAGGCCCTCTATTCCTACGAGGGCACGTATCAGATGCAGAACCTGATCGTCGGCAAGGCGATCACCGGCTTCAGCGCCTTCATCTGAGACTCACAAGCGCGCCGGCGCGCTTTGCGCCGGCTCGTAACCTTAAAAAGAGAGATCAACATGTCATCGACAACAACGACGCTCGCATCTTCGCCCACGACGGCGCCTGCCGATTCATCGACGGAAGTCCTAACGCTCGCAAACGTCCTGTACGAGAAGCGCGGCGCGATCGCCTATGTGACCGTCAACCGGCCGAAGGTGCTCAACGCCCTGAACACGCCGACCTGGAAGGATCTGCGAACTGCTTTCGAGCATGCGCGGAACGATGCTGCCGTGCGCGGCGTCATTCTTACCGGCGCAGGCGACAAGGCCTTCATCGCCGGAGCCGACATCAGCGAACTCGCGCATGCGAGTTCAATCGACGCCGAACGGTCCAGCCGCTACGGCCAGGAGGTGCTCGATCTCATCGAGAATCTCGGCAAGCCGGTGATCGCGGCAATCAACGGTTTTGCACTTGGCGGCGGTTGCGAGACGGCAATGGCATGCACCATCCGAATCGCCGTCGAGCACGCGAAGTTTGGCCAGCCCGAGGTCAAGCTGGGATTGCTTCCCGGCGGCGGCGGCACGCAGCGGTTGCCGCGCCTGGTTGGGAAGGGCCGTGCGCTCCAGCTCATCCTGTCCGGAGAGACCATCAGCGCGCAGGAGGCCTGGCGCGTCGGGCTCGTCAACGAGGTCGTTACGGCAGCCGATCTCATGACGCGTGCGGAAGCCATCCTGAAGCTGATCGCCTCCAACGCGCCGATCGCCGTCAGGCAATCGCTCGAAGCGGTGAACAAGGGATTGGACACGAGCCAGAACGAAGGCTTTGCCCTCGAAGCTTCATACTTCGGCCTATGCGCCGGGACTGAGGACAAGAAGGAAGGCACGTCCGCCTTCCTCGAAAAGCGCGCCCCGCAGTTCGCGGGGCGGTGAAGCAAACACGGTGATTTAGGAGATATCCAATGGCAAGCGACAACATTTTTTCTGGACTGAAGGTGGTTGACTTCTCAAGCTTCGTCGCGGCACCCGGCGCCGCCGTCATCCTGTCGGACTTCGGCGCCGACGTCATTAAGGTCGAACCGCCGAACGGCGACCCTTGGAGACATGTGCACAAGATCCCACCGCAGCCGGCGGCAGATGAGCCCTATCAGTGGCATCTCGTCAACCGCAACAAGCGCAGTATCACGCTCGATCTGAAGTCGCCCAGCGCCCCTCAAGTCCTCGAGCAGCTTGTCAAATGGGCCGATGTATTCATCGTCAATACGCCACATCCGGCACGCAAGAAGTTGAAGCTCGAATATGACGATGTGGTGCGCTGGAATCCGCGCCTGATCTACGCGGACCTTACGGGGTTCGGCGAAAAGGGACCGGATGCTAATCTGCCGGGCTTCGACATCACGGCATACTGGGCGCGTAGTGGTTTGCTGTCGATGACGCGCGATGCCGGCGCGCCGCCGACCTGGCCGGTGGCCGGCAGCGGCGACAACGCGACAGGTGTCGGAATCTATTCGGCGATCGTCACCGCGCTTTACCGCCGCGAGCGAACCGGCAAGGGAGCGTATGTCACGACCTCACTGCTCGCCGAGGGTGTCTGGTCGGCGAGCGTTTCGATACAGGCTGCGCTGGCCGGTGCAAAGTTCTTTGGGCTGCATGATCGCATGCATCCGGCCAATGCGGCGCTCAACGTGTATCGCGCAGCCGACGGCACCTGGTTCGTTCTTATCGTCACGCCCGACAAGTTGGCCGCTGTGGCGAAGGCAATCGGCCGACCGGATCTGTTGACCGATCAGCGATTCGCCGATCCAGCCAAGCTGATGGCGAACATGTCGGAACTCACGGCCATCCTCGACGAGGTTTTCTCCGCGCAGCCGATGGCGCATTGGTATGACGTCTTCAGCGGCGCGCACGTCACGTTCGGCGCCGTGCGCGGGCCGCAAGAGGTGATTAACGATCCCCAGCTGGCGGCAAACGACATCGTCGTTCCGCTCGAAGGCGCCGGCGGCAACCTCAACACGACGATCAGCAGCCCAATACAGGTGCACGGTGTCGCCAAGGTCCCGGCCCGGCGCGGGCCCGACCTCGGCGAGCACACCGAAGAGATCCTCCGTGACCTGGGATTTGACGCGAAGGGCATCGACGGCCTGCGCGCGAGCGGCGCGGTGCCGAAAGTCAAGGAACACGCCTAGAAGATGGCGACGAAGTGTAGCGAACAAAGGAGCAAACAATGAGCGATATTGTCACCGAGCGTACCGGCGCAATCCTGCGGATCCAGCTTAATCGCCCGGCACAGAAGAACGCGATGACGTCCAGCATGTACACGAACCTGGCCGACATCCTCAACGAAGCCGACAAGGACGACGCGATCCGCGTCGTGCTCTGGCACAGCGCAGGAGATGCGTTCTGCGCCGGTAACGATCTTGGGGATTTTCTCAAGAATCCGCCCAGGCCGGGTGCCTTTCCGCAGGGCCTCCTGATGGAGGCGTTCGTCAGATTCGAAAAGCCGATCGTGGTGGCCGTGCAAGGCGCGGCGATCGGCGGCGGAACCACGATGCTGACCCATTGCGATTTCGTCTACGCGGGCGAGAGCGCGAAATTCCAGCTGCCGTTCATCAACCTGGCGCTGGTGCCGGAATTCGGATCGAGCTTTTCGATACCGGCGCGCGTGGGTCATCTCCGGGCAACGGAATTGTACCTGCTGGGAGAGCCCTTCACGGCCCCGCGAGCGGTGGAGCTGGGCCTCGTGACTCGCGTGGTGCCCGATAGCGATCTGCTCGCAACCGCGACCGCAACTGCGGAGAAGTTGGCGGCAAAACCGAGCGGCGCGTTGCTGGCAAGCAAGCGGCTCCTCAAGCAGGCTTCGATTGGCCAGCTCAAAGAGGCCATCAAGAGCGAAAGCCAAGAGTTCATGGAGCGGGTGAGCTCGGCAGAAGCCAAGGAAGCGATCTCGGCCATCCGCGAGAAGCGCCCGCCGAATTTTGCGAAGAGCCCGACGCACGTGGCGGCCGAATAGTCCACGCTCGCAGCAATTGATTGGCGTCGCGTCGGGTCACCGCGGCGCCAGGCGGAGACACGTGGAGCTTATATGAAACACGTCTTAAGCATGGTCACGTTCGCCCTGGGAGCCCTGGGCTTCGTGGTGTTCCTGATCACCTTGAAGCCGGAGCCGCTCAGTGCAGTCACGGCACTGAGCAAGTCCGCAAATTGCAAAATGGCGGCCTCTCGTGCAACGGGATGCCGCAAACCCGAATGGCTGGCGCGTTGAGAGCATCGCTTCCGAAAAAAGCTTGCCGACGCCGTCGACGACAAAGAACACGAACGAGGTTAACCAATGGGTGCGATACTGGCTGAGACCCGGCCCGACGAAGCAACCGCAGCTATCGAGGCTCCACACCGAGGGCGCAAGCAGGTCGTCGTCATCGGGGGCGGCTTTGCCGGGATCGCCGCAACACGGGCGCTGCGGCGCGCTGATGTCGATGTCATACTGATCGACCGCCGTAACCACCATATCTTTCAACCGCTGCTCTACCAGGTGGCGACGGCAGTCCTCTCGCCGGCCGAGATCGCAGCGCCAATCCGCCAGCTCGAGGTCAGGCAGCGAAACCTCAGCGTGCTCCTGGCGGAGGTCACCGGCGTCGATGTTGCTTCCCGCACCATCGAGGCGTCCTCCCCCGGTGTGGGCGTCCGTAAGATCGCCTACGACTACCTAGTGGTCGCGACCGGCATGCGCCCGAGCTACTTCGGGCACGATGAGTTCGCGCGATTTGCCCCGGCGCTCAAGAGTCTCAACGACGCAGAGACGATCCGAACCAAGATCCTGGGCGCGTTCGAAGTTGCCGCAACGACCGAGGACGCAAGCGAACGCGCGCGCCAGATGACATTCGTGCTGGTCGGAGCAGGCCCCACCGGCGTGGAACTCGCGGCATCGCTCGCGCAAATGGTGAAGGTCACGCTGCGCGGAAACTTTCGCCATATCGACCCAGCGCAGGCCAGCATCATTCTGCTCGACGCGGGACAGCGCGTTCTGCCGACCTTCGCTGAGCCACTGTCGCGCAGGGTGACCCGACGACTCACGAAGCTCGGCGTGAGGGTCTTGACTGGAGCGAAGGTCGAGACCGTCGACGCGGAGGGCGTGGTCGCCGGCGGCAACCGAATTCCCAGCGCCACCGTGCTGTGGACAGCTGGGGTTGCGGCGTCGCCTATTCCAAAGATGCTCGGCACCAAGACCGACCGCGCGGGACGCGCACTCGTTGATTCCTTCCTGAAGGTCGTAGACGTGCCGGGCGTGTTCGTCGTGGGCGATGCGGCGTCGGTCATGCAAAACGAACATCCGGTGCCGGGCGTGGCGCAGGCCGCGATCCAGGAAGGACGCTACGTCGGGCGCTTGATCGCGAAGGAGCTGAAGGGCCAAAAAGAGAAACGTCCGTTCCATTATTTCGACAAAGGCAACATGGCGGTCGTCGGCAAGAATTACGCCGTGCTGGAGCGGGGCTGGTTGCGGACAAGTGGGTCCTTGACCTGGCTGATCTGGGCGTGCGTTCACATCCTCGCCCTGCCGCAGCTACAGAACCGCCTGCGCGTGCAGCGGCAGTGGCTTTGGTCGTATTTCACCGGCCAACGCAGCTCGCGCCTGATTCCCGAGGCCCCGAGGGTTGCGACTCGGGGATCGGACCGCTGAACGGTCAGTTGCGCCATGAATACGGTCTACCTCCCCGCATTGGCAGCGTTGGCGGGGTCGACGATCGGCGGCCTTACGTCGTTCGCGTCAGCCTGGCTCACGCTGCACCATCAGGATCGCGCCAAGCGGCTGTCGGGGGAAAAGACCAGACGGCAAAAGCTGTACAAGCAATTCATCGATGAGGCCTCGAAGCTCTACGCCGACGCGCTCGTCCACGATCAGGCGGAGGTCTCCGCATTGGTCAGCGTCTACGCGCTGATCAACCGGATGCGCGTCGTATCAAGCACCGCCGTGATCGAGAAGGCGGATGCGGTCATTCATTTGATCATCGACACATATTTCATGCCCAACAAGACCCTCTCTGAAGTTCGCGAGCTGATGAACGGCCATGCCGTCAATCCGCTGCGGGCGTTCAGCGAGGAATGCCGTGCCGAATTGCAGGCCCTCAATGACCGTTGAGCGTGAGCTCAACGTCGTTGCTTCCTCCACTTTGAAGAATTTGCCGCGATTTGGCAGCGTTTACTCATGCAGCTGAACTGCGCGGTCTATTTTCAACGAGCCTGCATGCTTGCAGGCGGCTTTGAGGGCTCCTTCGGTCGCTCTCTCTATAGCCCCACAACACAAGAGGTCCAGCGATGCATTTTGATCCAGTCCTGCTATCACGCATCCAGTTCGCCTGGGTCGTCGCCTGGCACATTCTGCTTCCAGCATTCACCGTCGGATGTGCGTCCTTCATCGCTGTCCTCGAGGGCTTGAGCCTTGCGACAGGACGCGAAGTCTATGTCCGCAACTCGATATTCTGGACCAAGATCTTCGCCATCGCATTCGGCATGGGTGTCGTGACGGGCCTTGTCATGCCATTCCAGTTCGGCACCAACTGGAGCCGCTACGCGTCCGCAGCCGGGGACGTCCTCTCGCCACTCTTTGCGTATGAAGGCCTCACGGCCTTCTTCCTGGAAGCCGGCTTCCTCGGTGTCCTGCTGTTCGGCCGCAAGCTGGTGCCGCCTTGGGCGCACTTCTTCGCGGCCCTCATGGTGGCGATCGGTACTTTGTTTTCCACGTTCTGGATCTTGTCCGCCAACAGTTGGATGCAGACGCCGGCAGGCTACGAGATCGTGAACGGTCAGTTCATTCCGACAGATTGGATCAAGGCGATCTTCAATCCGTCGTTTCCTTATCGGCTCGCGCACACGGCGTTCGCATTCTTCACGACCACCGGATTCGTCGTCCTCGGTGTCGGCGCATACCTGCTCAGGCGCAATCGATCCATCCTGGAAGCACGCACCATGATGTCGATGGCGCTTTGGGCGCTGACCGTGCTGGTGCCGCTGCAGATGGTGATCGGCGATATGCACGGCCTCAACACCCGCAAATATCAGCCTGCGAAGCTGGCGGCCATTGAGGCTCGTTGGGAAACCGCGAAGAGCGTGCCGCTGACTGTCTTCGCAATTCCGGACGACAAGGCCGAGCACAACAAGTTCGCCGTCGAAATTCCCTGGCTCGGAAGCCTGATCTTGACCCACGATATCAATGGCGAGGTGAAGGGTCTGAAGGACTTCCCCGCTGATCAGCGTCCGCCCGTCGCGATTCCCTTCTTTGCCTTCCGTGCGATGGTCGGATGCGCGGGCCTGATGCTGGGGCTCGTGCTTCTGGGCGGCTGGTTGCGGTGGCGCGGGCAACTCTATGACACGCGACTGTACCTCTTGGCTTGTCAGTGTGCGATTCCACTCGGCTTCATCGCGGTCGTTGCTGGATGGTTCGTGACCGAGGTCGGCCGCCAGCCGTGGACGGTCTATGGGCTCTTGCGCACGGCAGCCTCGGTGACGCCGTCTGTGACAGGCCATGACGTTACGCTGTCACTCCTAGCTTACATGGCGGTCTATCTGCTGATTTATCCCTCGGGCCTCATCCTGCTGCTTCGGCTCGTTCGCAAAGGTCCGCTTGAGACCGGTGAATCGGCTCCGGCGATCGAGGCTGGCATTCCTGCCGCACCGGTCTTGGTTCCCGCAATCAACGTCGTGAAAGGAGAAGTGTGATGACCCAGGCGCTCGATTTGGTTCCGATCTGGACGGTGATCCTTGCGCTGGCCGTCTTCTTCTATGTTCTGCTCGACGGCTTCGATCTTGGAGTGGGAATGCTCTTTGGCTTGGCGTCCGATACGCGCTCCCGTAACACCATCATGAACTCGATTGCCCCGATCTGGGATGGTAACGAGACCTGGCTGGTCCTTGGCGGCCTTGGCCTTCTCGCGGCATTCCCGACTGCGTTCGCCGTGATCATTCCAGCGGTGTATTTTCCCATCCTGGTCATGTTGCTCGCACTGGTGTTCCGCGGCGTTGCATTCGAATTTCGGTTTCGCGACGCTGAAAACAAGACGTTCTGGGACCACGCATTCTGCCTCGGATCCGCCATGGCCACGTTTGCGCAAGGCGTCGTGCTTGGCGCATTCGTCCAGGGTTTCCCGGTTTGCGACGGCCAATTTGCGGGAACGTCCCTTGCGTTTCTCACCCCGTTCTCCGTTCTGACCGGCGTCGCCTTGATGTTCGGCTACGGCCTTCTCGGCGCCGGCTGGCTTATTCTGAAAACCGACGGTGACATTCAGGCTGCGGCACGTCGCCAAGGCCGCGTCTGCCTCGTCGGTGTCGTCGCCGCGATCGCGATCGTGAGCATCTGGACCCCAATCATGAGCCCCGCGGTGGCGGCGCGCTGGTTCACCTGGCCCAACATCGCGCTGTTCGCGCCGGTACCCGTACTGTCCGGCGTGATCGCGCTCGCGACATGGCGGTCTCTCGACGGCAAGGCCGAGGCGGCGCCATTTTTTGGTGCGATCGCACTCTTCGTCCTTGCCTACATTGGCATGGCCATCAGCCTGTTTCCAATGATCGTGCCCTACCAGCTGACACTGTGGGAGGCTGCCTCCTCGCCGCGCACCCAGGCCTTCCTTCTGGTCGGAACGCTGTTCCTGATTCCTGTCATCCTGACCTATTCGAGCTGGTCATATTGGGTGTTTCGCGGAAAGGTTCGCGCCGATGTGGGGTATCACTGATCGCCCCCACCAATCTTCTAGATCAAGCGCTGAAACGACCCATCATTGGACTACGACGTAGATCGCTATTTGTCTGGGGCAGTTATGGGTCGGCAGCGGATTAGATCCGCTCGCACGATAACGGAATGCCAGAAAGCGCACTCAGAATGATCATCTGCTCATGCAATGTCCTCAGCGATCGCGACATCAAAGAGGCTGTCGCCTCCGCTGAGGCCGACCTAAATTCGACTGCGCAGGTCTACAATTGCCTCGGCTGCTTGGTGCATTGCGGGCTTTGCTCCCGCTCGGTCAGAAGACTCCTGCGGCACAAGCCTCTGCACCATCTTTCGTCGATCTAGATGCGGCCGCCTTCCCATATACTCTGACGGAGCATCGCCACCTTTCTTTCGGATCGAACCTCCGTATCTCAACGCTTCGACTGCATGCCCTGCAAAAAGCGAAGCGGATTGAGCGGGCCTATGGGATCAGTTCGAAGCTCATCATATGTGCTTTTCCCAAAGGCAGCTTTTCAAGCATTTCGTGAGCGACTGCCGGATCGGTGACGTTGATGATGAACGCCACGCCTGGCTTTCCCTGTAGCGAATACCACTGCTCGATCTTGCCATCGAGCTTGAGGTCGACAGTTTCCCGAACTTCCTCCGGCAGGACAGCAAAGACCTGCGACCGCTCAAAACCGGGATTGATTGTCCCGATGGCGAGAATTTTGGTCGTCGGCGTCGTTCTCATGGCGGCTCCTTGTGCGCTTGCGAATTTGAAGCCGACAAGGCAGCCAATAAGTGCCAATGCGGCTGCAGAAACGAATTTCATGTCATCTCCTCTGTATGTCGGTCAGGCACCGGGAGAACCTGTTGGGAGAGCAACGATATTCGCTTCTTCCTGGATCGAAAGGACAGTTGACTTGCAGACATCGAGCGAGCGAGTCAAAAATGACCCGATTGACCCAAAGCTCACGTGAGCAACTTCATCCACGAGAAGTACAGCAAGCAGCGAAAGGATATGCGTCATGTCACAACCAGTGAACGACGACGCGATCGACTTCGTTGAGATCAATAAAGATATCACGCTCAGGCGAATGGTTCTGCGCAATGCGAACCCGACGGGGACCGTTCTCTTCCTGCATGGATTTCCGGAGACCCTGTATGCCTGGAAGGATATAGCCAAGGCTCTGGCTGATGACCACGAGGTCCACGCGTTCGACTGGCCCGGTTACGGGCTCTCATCTAGGCCAACGGTCGACAAGTTTTCATATGCGCCCAAGGACTACGCGCGTATTCTGGATGGATATATCGAGAAGGCGGCCATCGATAAATCGAAGCTCACGATCTACGCAACCGATATCGGAGCGCTCCCCACGCTCCTGCTGGCCGTGGAAAAACCCGATATCGCAAGGACGATCATCGTGGGCGATTTCGCCCCGTTCAACAGGCCCCAGTTCATGTATGCGAGCCTGCAAAGCCTGAAGGCGGGACCTGCGATGGACCAGGTCCGCGCCAGCTTGAACAGCAATCGCGACGAGATCCTGGAGAACACCTTCACGCGAGGTTTGCCCAAGGAAGGGCATTTTGAAGTCGCGCCTGAGTTCAAGGACGACATGTGCCGAGGATGGACTCAAGGAGCGATGACGACGGCTGACGCGTTCTCCCACTACTACTCGCACTTTACGCGAGACCAGGATGACTTCGAATCGCGACTGGCCCAGCTCAAGGCACGCGTGAAGGTGATCTGGGGAGAGAAAGATCTCTATATCAACAAGGAGATGGGAGTAGAGTTCGCCGAAAGGCTGCATGCGGAGCTGACCCTTCTTCCAGGCATGGGGCATTTCCCCCACCTGCAGAACCCAAGGCTGGCCATCGATGAGGTTCGTGCCGCATTCCGATGAGTCGCCAGTTCCTGCACGTTCAGTCGAAGTTCGACACGTCGGTCTGTTGTGCTCGTGGCAGATCGATTGGACCGACCTGGCAACGTCCAATGTTTCCATTTATAGCCCTTCGTGAACCTCACGGGATGCTTCTTGCGAGTCTGAGAGCGTCGGGGCCCCGAGGCCGAGCAGGGGCCAACGAGAAATGTCGATCGTCATGAGTTTCCTCCTTCTCTTCCGCGAAGACACGGGCAGCGCGCTCACTCTGCCGCAAGCGCGTGGTGTCGCAGGAGCAAGCCAAGGCGCCCCCAAGAGTCGGGCAGTTGTATGAGCACGGCATGACGGATCCCATGTCTTGAGCAGGCGCCATCTTCGGCACCGTTGCGATGGCCCGCCTCGTTTACGCTGGAGCCTAGTTCTGCGCTCGCAGGTCGGCAATATCGCGTGCCGTGAGCGCCGAGCCCTTGGCTCCAAAGCGCGCGGTGACGTAGTTGACAACCGCGGCAATCTCATCGTCGGAGAACGCCTGACCGAAAGAAGGCATCGACAGCGCGCTATCCGGGGTCAGGCGTCTCGTGCCGCTGATCACGATCTGCGCGACATTCATCGCGCTCGGATCGTTGACGGCGGCGCTCCCTGTCAGAGTCGCAAACTTCGAGACCGCGCTCTCGCCGCTCCAGCCGTGACAGCTCACGCAAGCACCCTCGAAGACCTTCTTGCCGAGCAGGCTGGCGGTCACGCCGTCCTTGTGGGACACCGGCGCTGGCGCTGACTTTGACGCAACATCGGATGACATCGTGGGCGGAACGCTTCGCAGGAACGTAACCATCGCCTCGATATCGGCCTTCGTCATCCTGCTGAAGGAGTGATCGACGGCTTCGCCCATCGGTCCCGATGCAGTGCCGCGGCCTGACACATGTCCGGTCGAAAGATAAGAGGCGATGTCATCGTCGGTCCAGCCGCCGAGGCCGGTAGTCTTGTCGGAAGAGATGTCGGTGGCATGCCACCCTGCCACCGGCGCCCCGGCAAATTTCTTCCGGTTGTCGAGCGCAAAGCCGATGTTGCGTGGCGTATGGCATTCGCCGCAATGTGCCAGCGCTTCGGCCAGGTAGGCACCGCGATTCCACTTCAGGCTCTGCGACGCATCAGGCCGAAAGCGCGTATCGGGATTGAACACCAACGACCAGAACGTCATGGCCCAGCGCTGATTGAAAGGAAACAACAGCGTGTTTGCCGGCGGCACGGCGCGTACCGGCGCCAGACTGAAAAGGTAGGCCTTGATCGCGAGAGCATCGGCATCAGTGACAAACGTGTAGGACGTGTAGGGCATTGCCGGATAGAGCCGCGCGCCATCGCGGCGGACGCCCCGATGCATCGCATCCAGGAATTCCTGGTCGGTGTACTTGCCGATGCCCGTCTCCGGATCCGGCGTGATGTTGGTCGAGTACATGGTCCCGAACGGAAGCTTGAACGCAAAGCCACCCGCATATTTCTTGCCGCCCGGCGCCGTATGGCAGACCACGCAGTCCGCCGCCTCCGTAAGATATTTGCCGCGCTCGAGAAGGCTGTCCTGTCTCATCTCGGCAGGCACACCCGTGGGATCCCCGTCCTTGTAGTCCGCCACGGCAACATTCTTGCCGCCGGTGAACGCCAACGGACCCGGCCCTCGAACGTACCAAACTGCGCCCAGCGCAACGACCGCGCCGAGAACAGCGGCCCCGATCACGGACTTCACAACAATGGCTCTCATAACCACGGCTTCTTCTCCGCGATCAATTGCCGGTCGATCGGAAGCCGGCGCAATGCAATGCCCGTCGCCGCATAGATGGCGTTACGCAACGCAGGAGGACCTCCGACCACGCTCGCCTCACCGATCCCGCCCGGCGCCTCCCCGCTTTTCACGAGGTGGACATCAATCTTCGGGACCTGGTCGATACGCAGCATGCGATAGTCATGGAAATTTGACTGCTGGACGCGGCCCTTCTCCAACGTGATTTCACCATACAATGCAGCGGTCAGACCGAAGATCATACCACCCTGGACCTGCGCGACGACGGTGTCCGGATTGACGGTGAGGCCGCAATCCACGGCGAGCGTCACCCTCCGAATGTAGACGTCGCCGCCGGTGTCAACTTCCGCCTCGACGACGGTAGCGATCGAACTATTGAAGGTCGGCTGCACGCTGACGCCGCGGCCCACACGCGGCGGCAACGGCTGGCCCCAGTTCGACTTTTCCGCCGCCAGATCCAGCACGTGACGGATCCGTGGCGTCTTCCCGAGCATGTCACGTCGAAATGCAACCGGATCCTTGTTCACCTTGCGCGCCAGTTCGTCCATGAAGCATTCGATCGCGAACACATTGTTGTTTGGACCGACGCCGCGCCAAAAGCCGGTCGGAACGGCGGGCGGTTCGACGCGGACATAATCCACCTGGAAATTCGGAATGTCGTAGGGCATGTCGACGGCGCTATCGACAGCGTCGATATCGATGCCCTCCTTGAAGGCGGGCGGCAACCAACGCGCGATCACGGATGAGCCGGCGACGCGGTACTTGAAGGCGATCACCTTGTCGCCGGTCAGCCTCGCCGAAATGCTGTCATGATAGATCGGACGGTAGAGGTCATGCTGGATGTCCTCTTCGCGCGTCCAGATGATCTTGACAGGCCCATCAACCTTGCTGCCGATCCGCACGGCGGCGGCGATCATGTCGACCTCGAGCCTGCGTCCGAACCCTCCGCCCAGAAGATGCTGGTGGATCGCCACCTTGTCTTCAGAAAGACCGGCGGCTTTTGCGGCGACCGACTGCGCGCGCGCAATGATCTGCGTTCCCACCCAGACATCACACGAATTCGGCGTAACATGGACGGTACAGTTCAGGGGCTCCATCGTCGCGTGCGCAAGAAATGGCATTTCGTAGGACGCATCATACGACTCGCCAAAATTGAGCACCTTGGCGACATCCCCGACGGATTTTGCGACGACGCCCGCACCCTCGCTCGCCGTGCGAAGATGCTCCCAGATGTCCTTGGAACTGAGGTTGGCGTTCTTGCCTTCGTCCCAGGTGATGTCGAGTGCTTCGAGCCCGCACTTGGCGGCCCACATATGATCCCCGACGACGGCGACCAGGTCGTCCAACGCTATGATCTGCCGCACACCCGAGATTTTCCTTGCAGCCTCGTCGTCGATCTTCGTAACCTTGCCGCCAAAAACCGGGCATTGCGCCAGCGTCGCAAATTTCAGGCCGGCCATCATGGTGTCGATGCCGTAGATCACCTTGCCGTTGACCTTGTCCGGCGTATCGAGCCTCTTCAGCGGCTTTCCGATCAGGACGAAATCCTTGGGATCCTTCAGCGCAACGTCGCCCGGCGGTGATAACTTGCCGGCGGCCTCCACGAGCTCGCCATAGCGAAGCTTGCGGCCGCTTTCATTGTGAACCACCGTGCCCTGGATCGTGCTGCAACTCTCCGGCGTGACTTGCCACCGCTCCGCGGCGGCCTTGACGAGGATGGCCCGGGTGGTGGCGCCCGCTTTCCGCAACGGAGTCCAGAATGCACGAACCGAGGTCGATCCGCCGGTGGCCTGAACGCCCAGCAATGAGTTGGCATAGAGCTTCTCGTCCGGTGGCGCATGCTCGAGCGCGACCTGGGTCAGGTCTGCATCGAGTTCTTCGGCGAGGATCGTGGCAACGCCCGTGTAGATGCCTTGCCCCATTTCCACCTGCGGCATCACCAGCGTGACGAGACCGGCTCCGTCGATCCGGATATACGCGTTTGGCGCAAACGTCCCTCCGGCTGAATCCTTCACGGGCCCGGCGGCATCGACCGGGAGATGGAAGGCGAACACAAAACCAGTTGCCAATGCGCCGCCGAGAACCCGACGACGCGAGACATTCGGCGATTTGGACATGACGTCACCTACGCCTTCTGAGCGGCGGCCGCCCGTTTGATGGCGGCCCGGATACGTACATAAGTGCCGCAGCGGCAGATGTTGCCCGCCATGGCTGCGTCGATATCGGAATCGTCGGGATCCGGCGTCGATGCCAATAGCGCCGCCGCCGACATGATCTGACCGGACTGGCAATAGCCGCACTGCACGACCTCGAGGTCAAGCCAGGCCTTCTGCACCCGGGCCCCCACCGGGGTCGCGGCGATGCCTTCGATGGTGGTTATCGTGCGGCTTTGAAGATTGCCGACGGGGAGCACGCACGAGCGGACCGGCTTGCCATCGACATGCACCGTGCAGGCACCGCACTGCGCCATGCCACAGCCGAACTTCGTACCGGTGAATCCAAGAATATCGCGCAGCACCCATAGCAAAGGCATTTCGGAAGGCGCTTCGAACGATCTTTCCTGACCGTTGATATTCAGCGTCGTTGCCATATGGACTCCTGCTATCTGCTCGGCTCGGCTCAGCGCGATATAGATGCGGCGCACGGCTGTCCGACAGCCTTATGAGACCACGTCCAAAGGATGCGAAGTCACAGCTGTCCTGGTCGCGAGGTCGTTGATCCTGGATGCGTAGTTCTGGAAGTGCGGTGTTGCCCGATGGGCTTGTACCGATTCGATATCCTTGTAGAGCTCGTCGACGATGAAATTTGTCTCGTCGTTCTGATCTTGCCAAAGGTCCCAGCGAAGGTTGCCCGGCTCGGAGCGGCTATGGCCTGCCAAACCACGCAACAGAGCGATCAATTCGCCCGCCTTTCCGGGCTGGGCCTTGAGCAGCGCCGTCGTTTTCATGTGAGTTGCCACTGATCTCTCCTTGTGGTCGGCTCATCGTCGCGCGAGCTCCACCGGCCGTTCCGCCGGTCAGGCGGAAACGGCTGCACCAGGCTGACGTTGAGTGACTGCCTTATCGAGCGCCTTGACCAGCGCCTCACCGACCGAATGATCCGAGCGCGGGTTCTGGCCAGTGATGAGCTCACGATCAACGATCACGTGGGGCTCGAAATCGACCTGCGTCGTCGCCACGTCGCCTCCCGCTGCGCTGAGCGCCTGCGGCATGGTGAAGTACATCTTCCCATGCAGGATCTCCTTTTCGACCCACTTCTCTTCCGAGGCGGAAAAGATCGTCATCCGATAACCGGCATACGGCCACCCCTTGGCTAACTGCTTCGCCTTCGACTCATCGCCGGCCATCAAGGCCGCGCGGAATTCACGCGCAGGCGACATCGCCGAGACAAGCGCAATCGGACCATGGCAGAGCAGCGCCGTCGGCTTTGCATGGTCATGGAAGTGGCGAAGCACTTCGCCCATCTGCCGGTCCTGCATCAGATCGACGACCGGCGCCTGGCCGCCCGGCACGAACACCCCGGCGTAGCCGTCCAATCCCCTTTCGATCACCGCACCGAGGGACTGAATCTGGTTCATCGCGGGATCATCGCTCCAGAACGCCCTGGCGCGGGCATAGGCGGCGGTGTCACCGCCAAAGTGCGCAGCCGAGTCCGAGGCCTTGTCCATGTGAGGCTTGGTGCCGTCCGGCGTGGCGAGCTGAACGTCGTAGGCGGCTCCGATCAGCGCCATGATCGGAACGACGGTCTCGTTGAGATAATTTCCGGTTGGCCCCCATTTGCCACCCTGCACTTCGATCTGGGTGGCATTGGATCCAACGACAAGCACCTTTGCCTTGCTCATGGTGTCAGCCTTCCGTTCGTTTCTGAATGGGTCGCAGCAGCTCCACGTCGACGTACTGGATCTGCCGGCAGCCAATGCCCTGTTGCGAGATCAGCACGCGGGCACCATTGTCGCCGTCACAGATAATCGGAAGCGGGCACGGACGCCCGTAAAGAGATGTAAAACGTCGAACAGCGGGAGAGTCCCTTAGGCTCTGAGCTCCAAGGTCTCGCATTGGTCTCGCGGCGAGCGATTTTCCTCAATTTACAAATCGCTATTCGTCAGCTGCAAATCCGCAACATAGACTCGCGGAAGTGGCGCTCTTGCCGACTGGAGATGGACGCAATCAACTCCGCGCGACATCGGCAACGCCAACTTCATCGTCACCGGAGGTTCAAATGAGAATCAGGGAAGCACTGTTGGCCGCGCCGCTCGGGTTCGGCACAGCACCGCTCGGCAACATGTATCGGGATATCCCCGAGAATGAGGCACTTGCGACGGTCGATGCGGCCTGGGACGCGGGCACGCGATTTTTCGATACCGCTCCATTCTACGGAGCCGGGCTCGCAGAGATTCGCCTCGGCAAAGCGCTCTCAAGGCGAACTCGCAGCGAATACGTTCTTAGTTCAAAGGTCGGCCGGCTGATCCTCGACGAAGTCGAAGATCCGAGCGCCCGGGACCACGGCGAGAAGGGCGACATCTTCAAACACGGCCGCCCCAACAAGATCGTCCCCGATTACTCGGCCGATGGCACCATGAAATCGATCGAGGACAGCCTCAAGCGCATGAAGGTCGACCATATCGACTTCGTGTGGGTTCACGATATCGCCCAGGATTTTTACGGCGATCGCTGGCTTGCAATGTTTGAAACCGCTCGCACGGGGGCCTTCCGAGCTCTGTCGAAACTACGCAACGAGGGCGTGATCAAGGGATGGGGCCTCGGCGTGAACAGGGTCGAACCCGTGGAGCTTCTGCTCGGGCTCACCGAGGCGGACCCGGATGCGACCTTGCTCGCCGGCCGGTATACTCTCCTCGATCATGAGGTGGCGCTGCAGAGGCTGATGCCCGCCGCACAGCGCAAGAAAGTCGATATCGTGATCGGCGGCCCGTATAGCTCCGGAGTGCTTGCAGGCGGGCGTCACTTCGAATACGGGGCGGTGCCGCCGGCGATTGCCGCCAAGGTCGAGAAGATCTCGGTCCTGTGTGCGGAATACAACATACCCATCAAGGCAGCGGCACTGCACTTCTCTCTGGCGCACCCGGCGTCGGCCGCAGTCATTCCCGGGGCCAGCAAACCCGGACGCATCCGCGAAGATCACGCAGCGCTCAAGACCAAAATTCCCGCTGAGTTTTGGCTAGCCTTGCGAAAGAAAGGGCTTGTGGCGGCAGAGGCGCCTCTGCCGATCGATAGATAAGGCGTCAATTCACTAGCGTCCCACGCCAGATAAATTCTGTACCGTGCAAGATTTTACGGGCCGTTACGCCGATTTAATTGAGCCGGGTATCGTGTGGTTCTACTCTTGCGACAGGTTTAGAAACGTCTGACGACTTTGGCTTTCGGAAAGTCTGGCCCATCAGCGCACGTCTCTCCAATGCCAAGTGCCATACGGATGGCAGCGTGCCATGCGTAGGTCGGGGCGCAATCCGCCCGAGTCCCTCCCCCGGGGCGCCCCGATCGTCCTTTTTCATCGCATTCCATCGCGGCTCGCCGCATGAACGTCAGGAGATGATAATGATTCCAGCTCGCATACCAACACCTGATTCCACATCAGCCTTGGCGCTGCGGAACACCACCACTGCGACCAACGCACTCAACACGATCCTGGCGGATATGCTCGCCCTCTATTTCAAGACCAAGAATTTTCATTGGCACATGGCCGGGCCACATTTTCGCGACTACCATTTGTTGCTGGACGACCAGGCGACGGAAATCTTCTCGGTCGTCGACGACATCGCCGAGCGAGTTCGCAAGACTGGCAATACAACCCTGCGATCCATCGGAGACATCGCTCGCCGGCAGACAATCAAGGATAATGATGCCGAATTCGTGCCGGCGGACGACATGCTCGCCGAACTCCGCGAGGACAATTTCGCGCTGGTTCGTGCGCTCCGCGAAGCGAAAGTGCTCGTTGATGAAGCCAGGGACAACGGCACTTCGGGACTGCTCGACGGCTGGACCGACCAGGCAGAGCGGCGGGCCTGGTTCCTCTTCGAAGCCACACGATCTGCCTGATTCCCCGCCTGCCTGATTCCCCGCCGCAATGATCGTACACGGAAAGATCCCGTCCCTGGAACGAGTGTGGACGACGCCGTCGGCGGCGTTCGCACTCTGAGAGATAGCCGAAAGCGAATGGCGATCGGTCCCGCCGCGACGACGCCTTAGCGATTCTGAACCTGGCCGACTTGTGCGCGTCGACGCGGTCGAAGCCAAACAATCCCAAAAGCTTGAGATCTGCGGCCCGAAGAGGCGGCGTGAGCCCTCAACCCGTGCCACTGACCCAGGAGCCGCGCCAGACGAGCGCGGCCCAGGGATTTGTCCAGTTGGGAACGGCGTTGCGTTACTCCGCCGCCTTGATGATCAGTTCGGAGACTTCCTTCGGGAACGCGAGCATCGCGACGTGACTCGACGGCACCTCGATCGCCGTCGCCTTGGCCGCCTTCACCTGGTCCTTCTCCATTTGTGGCGGAATGATCGCATCCTTGGTCGCAACGACCATGAAGGTCGGCTTCTCCCGCCACGCGGCCTGGCTGATCGTAGCGCCGAGCGTCCTGATGTGGAAAGGTCCCTGCGTCGCAGCTACGACCGCCTGCTCCTTGGGCGGAAGGTCGGCCGCGAAATATTTCTTGATACCTTCCTCGCTGATCGTGAGATAACCGTCGGGGTCCTTGACGAACGTTTTCAAGCTCTCCGGATCTGGATATTTCGAAGTCGCGCTCTTTACGGACTCGCCTTTGTCGGGTGCGTAGGCCGCCACATAGACGAGCGATTTGACCTTGTCGTCGTTACCCGCCTCGGTGATGACGGCACCGGCCCATGAATGGCCGACGAGGACGACGGGACCTTCCGCGTTCCGGATTGCCCGTTTGGTCGCCGCGACGTCGTTGTCCAGCGAGTCGAGTGGGTTCTGGACGGCAACGACCTTGAGCCCGGCCTTCTCGAGATACGGAATGACCTTCTCCCAGCTCGAACCATCCGCGAATGCGCCATGGACAAGGACGGCGGTCTTGGCTTTCGGCTCGGTAGCCCAAACTGGCTGGGCGATCGCAACCATCGCGGTCAGGAGGCTCAAGCCCATAGCGCTCTTGTACGATTTCATAGCTACGTTCCTTCATTTGATGGGAGGATTGATTTTGCCGTATTCACAGTCGACACGAGACGATCGAATGTTGCAGGGAGCGGCCTGATCATCGCCTTGCTTTGAAAGGTTGGCTGCGACGGAAGCGATCGTCGTGATCTTCCTCTCAGGCCGGTGCTTTGCGCAGCTAGTAGAAGCGTCTGGTCGGAATAAAACCAGTTTAAAGATGTAAAGCGCTCGGCGTGGACGTGCTCGGAGACTTCGGCGATTGGCATGGCATTTTCTCAGGCAAGTCAGCCCAAACTGGCCGGAGCTGGTCATGCCTCGGCCTGCCTCGCCGTCGAATGCGACGCGTTGTCGGAAACTGGGATAATCCCGGCGCGGGCCACGGCATAAGACCCGGCCCATTTCGCCAGCATGCCGACACCAATCCCAACGACCGTGTCGAGCAGACGGAGCGACGGTTGCGCCAGCGCATGCTTCGGGTCGATGGCAGCGACCACCAGCACAACAGTTGTCGTGATCCCGGTGGTCACAATGTCCTCGCGCCGTCCCAGGAACAGCATCACGATGGTCCCCACGCCAATAACGAGACCGATACCGGCCGCATTGACAGGAAGAAAAGCGATGTAGATGAAACTCAGGACGAAGCTCACAAAGGTCGCGGTCAGCCGCGATATCCCCGCCGAAACGCTCCCTTCTCGGGTCTCGCGGAACACGAACAGAGTCGCGACAGCAGCCCACATACCTCCGAGGAGAGTATCGCCGCGATCGATGAAGCCGCCGAGCAATTCGGTTGTCAGGAGGTAAGAGACCGCGCAAGCGATCGCCATCGCGAACGCGTAGATTAATTCCCAGGCTGTGAGTTTCTTCATGATAATCGATCTCTCATGGCCACTTCCGCCAAGCGATGAGTGCGATGAGCCGACAGCGTCTCTTTCAGCCGTCGATCTGCATTCTGACGGCGCGCTCTATGGGCATCGTACCTTCCGTCAATTCCAGGATTCTACGTCGTAGAGCTGGCGTGTGAACCAATTCCACGATTGTCGCCGCAACGTCATCACGACGAATGCTCGTGTGGAACTCCGCTGGCCCCAGGCTAACTGTGCCAACACCTCTTTCATTGTTGAGAGAGGAAGGACGCAAGATAATCCAGTCCAGGTCAGTCCGAGCTAACTCCACATCGGTACGCTTTTTCACTGCCATGTAATGCTCGAAGCTTTCACCCCATCCTTTCTGGCGCCCGGCTTCGGGAAATACCGAGACAAGGATGAAGCGCTTGACGCCAGCGCCTCGGGCAGCAACGATCGATTTGGTTACGCCGTCACCATCAACGGTGTCGATCATGGCATCGCTGTCGGCCTCGCCGGCGCCAGCTGCGAAGACTATGACATCGCTTCCTGAGAAGTGGGCCACCAGTTTCGTCTCATCGATCCGAACGAGATCGCCGAGAGTGCCGGCAACGCCAATCGACCGCAGTTTTTCGCCTTGCTGAGCCCGCCGATATAAACCATCGACCTCATCGCCGCGGCTTTTGAGCAGGGCCGCAAGCCTGAACCCGGTCTCTCCGGAAATGCCGACGATGAAGATCTTCATTTTTTCCTCGCCAGGGCAGTGCGCCTCATACTCGGCCCTTCAGCCAGGGGCCCGACACTCCTACAGCTTCTCGACGAAAACCGTCTTGATGTTGCAAAACTCCCGGATGCCGAACTCCGACACTTCCCTGCCGTAACCGCTGTTCTTGATCCCGCCGAACGGCAGCCGCGGATCGGACCTAACGTTCTGGTTGACGAACGCCGCGCCGGCGTCGAGCTCCTCCGCCGCGATGCGCTCGCCGCGTGCGGTGTCAGCGGTTATCACCGCTGATCCCAGGCCGAACTCGCTCGCATTCACGATACGAATCGCGTCCCGCTCGTCCTTGGCGGATATGACCGCAGCAATGGGCCCGAACAGTTCCTCGTCATGCGCCGCCTGGCCCGGCAGAACGTTCGACAGGATCGTTGCCGGAAACCAGGCGCCGGCGCGTTTCGGAGCCTCGCCACCCAGCAGAAGCCGAGCACCATTTTTGATGCTCTGACTGACCTGACTTGCGATCTGATCCCGCGAATGCACGCTTTCCATCGGCCCGAGAAGCGTCTTCGCATCGTTGGGGTCTCCCATTTCGAAACGCTTCATCTCCTCGACGAGCGCGCTCTCGAAAGCCGGCCCGACGCTCTCGACCACAACAAAGCGCTTCGCAGCGATGCAGCTCTGGCCACCGTTCACCATGCGCCCGCGCGCGCATATCCTGGCGGCGGCGACCGGATCCGCATCCTCGAGCACAATATAGCCGTCGGAGCCGCCGAGCTCGTAGACGCCCTTCTTCATGACTGCGCCGGCGATCGCGGCGACCGACTTCCCGGCGGCAACGCTGCCGGTCAGCGTGACCGCGGCGATGTGCGGGTCTTCGATCAGTGGCCGCAAATCCTTCGACGGCAGCAGCACCGCTCGAAACAGGTCGACGGGGAATCCCGCCAGCCTGAAAATCTCCTCCAGGGCTAACGCGCATCCCGGCACGTTGGACGCATGCTTCAAGACGCCGCCGTTGCCGGCCATCAGATGCGGCGCAGCGAACCGGATGACCTGCCAGAACGGAAAATTCCACGGCATGACGGCAAGGATGACGCCGAGGGGATTGAAGGTCGCAAACGCCTTGGGTGGCGCGCCGGGGCCGGAATAGCCGACGCTCATATCGAGAGGTTTCGGCTTGAGAAAGCCTTCCGAGGCCTCGGCAAAATAGTCACAACAGGAGGCACATTTGTCGAGCTCGGCAAGGCCATCGGTCACTGGCTTGCCCATCTCCTCCGTCATGAGCTTGGCATACCGCGAACTATTGTCGCGAATGACTTTGGCGGCATTCTTCATCAAAGGAGCGCGATCCTTGAAGCCGACCCGACGCCACGTGGTCTGCGCGCGATGAACGTTGGCGGCAATCGACAACGCGTGGTCGATGCTATGCCCGGGGTAGGCTGCTCCCTTCTCACCCGTCGCTGGATTGATCGTCTGAAAGAGATTGGGTGTGGCCGCTGCAAATGCTCTTGCTTCCGCCATCTCTCGCGCTCCTGCTCCTGGGTGGGCTTTCTCGACCTGCCAACGTTGCCTGCGCCGCATCGGCGAGCAAGTAAAGAGAGGTAAAAGTGTCACCTCGCGCCGCAATCCTCAGTGAAGGCCGCCAAGAGTTCCGCTGCTGGGCATCGAGATCAGCGTGATGGCGCCCCGGTCTCCAAAGCCACAATCGAACGTGCCTCCAACGCTTTGCACCAGGGATTTCACGAGCTTCAGACCCCGTCCCGCCGGCCGTTGACCTCGGTTACAACCATTGTCGCAGATGCAGCATGTCACCATTGGCCCGGCCTTCGACAACTCGATCCGGATAACGCCGTCGACCGGGCCAAATGCGTGCCGGCACGAATTGGTAATGAGCTCGGAGACGGCAAGCCCAAGCTTCCAGCAGCTTTCGGCCGCAAGAAATTGCGGTTCGGACTCGACGAGCAGCAGCCTTATGTTGCGATCCCTTAGCCGCACAGCACTCACCGCGCCGCACAGCCGCTGCAGATACGCACAGACCTCGACCGGCTGCCGACCAGGGGGAAACGTCAGCGCCCGATGGACATCCGACAACTGCATCAGGAGCGTCGCCACGTCGGTCAAGGCGGCCCTGACTGCCGTGCTCTGCGACTTGTGGGCGCGCAGCGAGATTGCATTGATGATGCCTGCATATTCGTTCTTGATCCGATGGGACATCTCCTTCAGCAGGACGTGGTCTTCGACATCCGCGACCGACGTGTCCTTGCTAAGCTCCGCAAACTCGAACATATCTCTCATGTTGCGCGCTCCTGGCTCTCACGACTCCATCCGCCAACCGTTCCCTGCGTGATGGATCCTAGCCATTCGGCGCCGCCTGCCTTGATCAGCACCGCCGAGACTTTCCCGTTCGTGCTGTAAAATCGAGGACAAATCCGGCGAGAGCCTCCTTCCTCTTTTTACAACCTTTAACTTTCACTTGGCGCAGCCGCCGCCCATGGTTCCAACGCCAATTTCCTACTGGGTGAATCATGGATGGCTCTACCACTCTGTCCCACGGCGCAGGGGCGACGCCGGCGCATGTTGTCAGCAAAATGAGCGGCGATACGCCGACCGAACCGTCTTCGCTCGCTTCTGCGCATACGATGATGGAACTGCTTCGGAGCGCGGACGACGCCGTCGTCTCGGATCAAGCGCGTGCCCGGCAGCTCATCGATTGCGTGATGGACATTTTGCGCGCAACGTTGGACGAAAATGCGCATGCTCCATCCGCGAGCGCAGGTCGGCTGGCTCCCTGGCAAGAGCGCCGTCTGAAAGCGCATATCGAAGCCAATCTGAGCGTCTCGCTGACGACAGCCGAACTAGCAGGCGTGGTCAATCTCAGCCCCAGCTACTTTTCGCGGGCATTCAAGAAGAGCTTTGGCCAGCCGCCTCACTCCTACCTGACAATGAGGCGAACCATACGCGCCCAGAAGCTGATGCTCACGACCAACGAGCCGTTGAGTCAAATTGCGGTCGCCTGCGGCCTGGTCGACCAGTCCGCTCTGTGCCGCCTGTTTCGGCGCACGGTGGGGCACAATCCACACGCATGGCGGCGGGCGTTCAAGGGAGCCACGTCTGGCGGCGTTCTCCAATCGCCCCTGCTCCACTCCTGGCCATAGCATAGCAAGTCCGCGAGGATCTCGCGCGCGTCGAACGACTGACCGGTGAGGGTCAATGCCAGTCGACTCAAAAGACATGTTGATGCGCGAGGCCACACCCGAGCCGCTTCGCGATCATCGCGCGATTTCGGCGCTACGGTCCTACCTACGGTTCCTGCTGCCCACCCTCGTTCTGTTGGCCGTTGTTGCGCTTATCGCCGTCGCGGCGAACCGCTGGAACGCCTGGACGGGCCAGGCGGCCATACAATCGACCGACGACGCCTATGTGAGTGCGGACGTCACCCGGCTCAGCACCCGCATTTCCGGTCAGGTATCATCCGTCGCCGTCGACGATTTCCAGTCGGTCAAGGCAGGCGACTTGCTGATTCAGATCGATCCCTCCGACTACCAAGCTCAGGTGGATCTGGCGAACGCCACCCTGGCGGCATCGCGGGCTGCTATCGAAATCCTGGGCGACCAGATTGAGCGCCAATATGCTGTCATCGCGCAGGCTGAAGCGACGCTTCGATCGACAGAGGCCATCGAGACCGAGGCGCGCGAGGAGCAGGATCGGCAGCAAGCTCTGTCGCAGACTGATGCAGGCACGCGACAGCGGCTCGAGCAGGCGACTGCCGCCTACGGCAAGGCCCAGGCCGATACGCGCGCCAGTCGTGCGGCTGTCGCCGAACAACATCACCAGCTCGAGGTGCTCCAGGGGACGAAGAAGCAGCGTGCCGCGGATGTTGACGGCGCCAAAGCGACTTTGGCTGCCGCGAGTCTCCGATTGGGTTATACCAGCATCCTTGCGCCGTTCGATGGCGTGGTCAGCGAACGTCAAGTTCAGCTCGGCGATTATGTCACTGTCGGGCGAAACTTCATCAATATCGTGCCGCTCCCGAACGTCTACGTGATAGCGAACTACAAGGAAACGCAGCTCACGCGCATCCGCCCTGGTCAGGCCGTCGATATCGCAGTTGACAGTTTTCCGGACCGGCCGCTGCGCGGACATGTCGAGCGGATCTCGCCGGCGTCTGGCTCTCAGTTCGCGCTGCTCCCACCGGACAATGCGACCGGCAATTTCACCAAGGTCGTCCAGCGAATCCCCGTGCGGATCGCCTTCGACAAGCATCAGCCGCTGCTCGCTCAGCTGTTGCCGGGCATGTCCGTCGTCACCCACATTCATGTCGGTGGCGGCGGATGATCAGTAGCGACGATGATCGGCGCGGGCCCGTTTCATTCGGGGGTATCACTCCGCAACCGCTGTTCGCGGTTGCCGCCGTCGTTCTTGGCTCCATTTTCACCAATTACGACACGCGATTGATCGGCTACGGGCTCCCCGATCTGCGCGGAGCGTTCTCGCTCAGCTTCGACGAGGGAGCCTGGCTCTACACGGCCTCCGTCGGATCGCAAATATTCGTCGCTCCGGCGGTGGTCTGGCTCGTCACGACCTTCGGATTGCGACGTATCCTGGCGGTCCCCAGTTTGCTGTTTGCCGTCGTCTCCTATGCCATCCCGTTCGCCAGGAATTACGAAGCGCTGATGGTGTTGAGCATCATTTATGGGATGTTGCTGGGTACCTTTGTGCCGGCGACGTTCATGATCATATTCCGGGACTTGCCGATGAAGTGGTGGCTTTGGGCGATCGCCCTTTACGCAGTGCGCGTTGGGCTGACGCAGGATGTGGGCCTCGCCGCCGCCGGGCTGTTTGCCGCCGACCTCGGATGGCAATGGTTCTACTGGCAAGGCGTCGTGATTGCGCCGCTGATGGCATTGCTGGTCTATCTGGGCACACCTCCATGCCAGATCAACCATGACCTTTTGCGTAAGGCCGATTGGGCCGGCATGTTGTTGTTCGGCGCTTCATTGTCGATGTTCTACGCTGGGCTCGATCAGGGTAACCGGCTCGATTGGCTCGGCTCCGGCATCGTGGTTGGCCTGATTGCCGGTGGCGGCGCCCTCTTCATTGCCTTCCTGGTCAACGAAATCTACGCGAGCGATCCCTGGGCCAACATCAACGTGCTGTTCAAGCGCAACATCGGATTCGGCCTCGCGACCGCCCTGTTCTACACCCTGACGAGCCTCTCCAATTCCGTCCTCGTGCCCGGCTTTCTCGGGACCGTCACGTTGCTGCGTCCCGAGCAGTATGGATCGCTGATGCTGGCCTATGGCGCCCTGCCGATATTGATGCTGACACCACTTTCGATCGTTATCCTTCGACACTTCGATGCCCGTTGGGTTGCCGCCTTCGGACTATCGACCTTCGCCGCAGTAGGCTTTCTTGGCATGCAATTGACCAACGATTGGGCGGCAGCGGACTTTCGTGTGATCGTCCTCCTGTTGTCGGTCGGCCAGGTTTTCACCTTGACGCCAACCATTCTTACCCTGGTCGCAAACTCGGATTCGTCTCGTGCAACGGCATTCTCGGCGTATATCCAGGTCATCCGCGTGGTCGGCGCGGAGGTTGGCGTGGCGTTAATGACCACATGGCTGCGGGTCCGCGAGCAGATTCATTCGAATTATCTCGGGCTTCACGTTGCAGACGGCAATTCCGAGGTCGGACACCGATTGGCCGCACTCGCCGATCAACTCTCGGATCGTGGTGCTGATGCAGCATCGGCACGAGCGATCCATGTTTTTTCGGGAACCGTTGCGCGCGAAGCCAGTGTCCTGGCATTCATCGACGGCTTCTCACTGTGCTTTTGGCTGGCGATCGCCGGCCTATTCTGCCTGTGTTGGATCACACGGGCGCCACCAGGGCCGTTTACGCCCGCTCCGTTTGGCTTTGTCAAAGCGCTACTGCGTCGGTGCGGTGTAACTCTGGCGACGCACGCTTGAGAGTGAACGAACTCATTCGCCGGCATCAGCGCAACGCGCGGCTCGACACAGACAAATAGGGGCACGCTTTCACAATATTTGTTCGAGGCGAAACGGCACACTGAAGGATGTGCGGACAATCCTTCCAGCTCCTGGGAGCTGTCACGTGTCCGCGGATGGAGTGTGCCGATGGATCCCGTGATACTCTCGCGCCTACAATTCGCGTTCACGATTGGCTACCACATCCTTTGGCCGGCATTTTCGATCGGGATCGCATGGTTCATCGTCACCTTGAACGCCTTGTGGCTGCGGACCGGAAAGCCGGCATACCATCAGCTCGCGACCTTCTGGACGAAGGTCTTTGCCCTCGCGTTCGGGATGGGCGTCGTGACCGGTGTCGTCATCTCATATGAAATCGGACTTAACTGGTCCCGGTATGCGCGAGTCACGGCTGACGTCATCAGCCCGCTCCTGACACTCGAAGTCCTGACGGCCTTTTTCCTGGAAGCCGGCTTTATCGGGATCATGCTGTTCGGTGAGAAGCGCGTCGGGAAATGGCTGCATTTCGCGGCATCTGTGATCGTGGCGACGGGCACGGTCATCTCGGCATTCTGGATCATCGCGGCCAACTCCTGGATGCAGACGCCGGTGGATTTCACCATGACCGGCGACGGCCGGTTCGTCACCACGGATTTCTGGGGCGTGGTTTTCAATCCTTCGATGCCATATCGGCTCGCACATATGCTGCTGGCCAGCTTCATCACCGGAATTTTCGTCGTTGTCGGCGTGTCCGCGTTCTGGCTGCTGCGCGGCCGGGAGAAGGAGCAGGCGCCTGCCCGCGCGGCCTTCTCGCTCTGCCTCTGGATGGCAACGATTTTGGTACCACTGCAAATCTTCGTCGGCGATCAACACGGGCTCAACACCCGTAAATTCCAGCCGATGAAGCTCGCAGCGATCGAAGCGCGATGGGAGACGGCGAAAGCGGTGCCACTAACCGCCATTGCCTGGCCCGACGAGAAGGCTGAGCGCAACGACTACGCCGTCGAAATCCCCTGGCTAGGGAGCATCATTCTCACGCATTCGTTTAACGGCGAAGTCAAGGGCCTGAAAGAAGTTCCCGCGAGCGAGCGTCCGCCCGTCATTCCCGTATTCTTCGCTTTCCGGATCATGGTTGGCTGCGGAATGGCGCTGCTCGGCCTTGCGTTACTGTCTCTCTATCTTCGCTGGCGCCAGAAGCTGTTCGACACGGATTGGTATCTCTACGCGTGTCTGGTCGGCACACCGCTTGGCTTTATCGCGACGCTCGCGGGCTGGACAGTGACGGAGGTGGGACGGCAACCGTATGTCGTCTACGGACAGTTGCGAACCGCTGATGCCGTCTCCCCGATTGCAGGCGGGGCTGTCTTCGGATCGCTCGCCGTCGCGCTGGTGCTCTACAACCTCCTGCTACTCGGCTTCTTCTACTATGGCGGCCGATTGGTGTGGCGTGGGTTCGAGACCGAGACACCAACAACTCCCGTTGGCCGGCCGCTCGGCGCCATCCACGTAGCAATCGCAGCAACGGAAGCGATCAAATGAGCATTTTTGGCAATCTCGATCTGCCGGTGGTGTTCGCCGTGTCTGCGGCCTTCGTCATAGCGCTCTATGTCATCCTGGATGGTTTCGACCTCGGAGTCGGGATCCTCTTGCCATTCGCATCGTGTCCGGCGGACCGCGATATCATGATCCGAACATTGGCGCCCACCTGGGACGGCAACGAGACTTGGCTCGTACTCGGCGCGATGGTGTTATGGACCGCCTTTCCCGGAGCCTTCGCAATTCTCATCCCGGCGTACTACGTGCCCCTCGCCTTGATGCTGTTTGGGCTCGTTTTGCGCGGCGTTTCGTTCGGCTTCCGATCCCAGGGCGGTCCCTTGAGAGTCATCTGGACGGCGGCCTTCACTGGCGGCTCTGCGATCGCAGCCTTTTGCCAGGGCGCCATCCTGGGATCATTCATCGGCGGGACAATTCGAGTCGCCGACGGCCACTTTGCCGGCGGTCCGCTCGACTGGATCACGCCGTTTTCAGTCGCAACCGGCCTCGGGCTAGCAGCCGGTTATGGCCTGCTCGGCGCATGCTGGTTGATATGGAAAACCGAGGGATCGACGCAAGCTTCCGGCCGCAGGCTCGCGCTCGTAACGCTTCTTCTCACGGGAGCCGCAATCGCGTTGATCAGCCTGTGGACTCCATTGAGCGTCCCTGCGATCGCCGATCGTTGGTTCACGCTCCCCCATTTGTTGTCGCTCTCGCCGCTTCCCCTCCTCGCCGCAGCCGCCTGGGTCGGCGCCTTGCGGTCATTGTCCGGACCGCGTGACTGGGTGCCATTTCTCTGCGCGATTCTGCTGTTCCTCGCCTCGCTGGGTGGGCTCGGCGCGAGTGTCTGGCCCTACGCCATTCCGGGGGTTATGAACATTTGGGATGCGGCGTCCGAACAGCGAACCCAAGTGATCTCGTTCTTCGCAATCGCTGCAATCGTCCCGATCATCCTGGCCTACGTTGGTTTCAGCTACTGGACGTTTCGGGGAAAGGTCGGCGCTTCATGAACGAGCAAAGATGACGGCGGGTCCGTCCGCCGACCGAGCCCGACAGCTCCTGCTCGAAACGATGGCATCGCGGAGAAAGATTGCAATGACGCATCGGCCAGCCCTGTTTGAACCCATTCGGGTCGGCTCGCTCGAATTGTCGAACCGGATCGTTATCGCGCCGATGTGCCAATATTCGGCAGACAATGGCTGCATGACCGACTGGCACTTGATCCATTTGGGTCACCTTTCGCTTTCCGGGGCGGCCCTGCTCACGATCGAGGCCACAGCAGTGCTGCCGGATGGCCGCATCACATGGGCGGATGTTGGCCTGTACGACAATGCGACGGAAATGGCGATGGGCTCCACGCTCGATCGAATTCGACGCTGGTCGGGCATTCCTATCGGCATCCAATTGAACCACGCAGGCCGCAAAGCGTCGACGGACGTGCCTTGGGTAGGAGGGGCCCAGATCGCGCCGAGCGCGCCAAATGGCTGGCAGACGGAAGCACCTTCGTCGATCCCCTATGCCGAAGGCGAGATGTCGCCGCAGATGCTAGACCTCGAACGACTTC
Organism: Bradyrhizobium sp. UFLA05-89; assembly: GCF_059803475.1. NCBI lineage: Bacteria > Pseudomonadati > Pseudomonadota > Alphaproteobacteria > Hyphomicrobiales > Nitrobacteraceae > Bradyrhizobium > Bradyrhizobium sp. UFLA05-89. The sequence continues at coordinate 47,587 of NZ_JBANBA010000049.1, forward strand.
GCGAGATACGAGATGCATTCGTATCATCGGCAAAACGCGCCCGTTATATCGGCGTCGATCTGATACAGCTTCACTGCGCACACGGCTACCTTTTGCATCAATTCCTGTCACCGCTCTCCAACCAGCGTGACGACAAGTTTGGTGGATCCTTGGAAAATCGCATGCGATTTCCACTTGCGGTATTCGAGGCGGTGCGCGAGTCGATACCTGACAGGCCCGTCACCGTTCGAATATCTGGCACCGACTGGGTCGACGGAGGCTGGGACATCGAACAAACCTGCGCCTTCGCAACGACGCTCGAAGCTGCCGGCTGCGACGCGGTCCATATTTCCAGCGGGGGTCTTCATCCAGCTCAGCGGATTCCCGTGGGGCCAAGCTATCAGGTGCCCCTGGCTCGGGCCGTCAAGACAGCCGTCGAGATACCTGTCGTCGCCGTCGGACAGATCACCGGCTTCGACCAGGCCGAAGCGATTGTCGGTACCCGGGAAGCTGATATGGTCGCACTGGCACGGACTATCCTTTATGATCCTCGGTGGCCCTGGCATGCTGCGGCCGAATTAGGCGCGCAGGTCCAGGCACCAAATCAGTACCTTCGGTCGCAGCCTCGACGCTTCAAGGATTTGTTGACAGGGAGTAGCCCCAAGAGGTCCGAGCAGTCTTCCCTTGTTGACCGCAATCTACGAGTTCTTGCATCATAGCTGGCAAATTCGGGGGTGCCAGTTAGGACGCCGCGCGCATTGTCGCCGATCTAACCACTGGCCGCAAATTCGCGGCACGGAGGTGCCTAGTGCCGAGCTCCTGTTCTCATAGAGGCCTTATCAGGACCGTTACGCCGAGCGCGCGAGGCTGCGAGGAATGCTTGAAGACTCGGAGCTGGTGGGTCCACCTGCGCATCTGTCGTTCGTGTGGCCACGTCGGTTGTTGCGACCAATCGCCCGGAAAGCACGCCACAAAGCACTTTCAGACGAGTGGACATCCCATCATTGAGGGTTACGATCCGCCAGAGGGTTGGGGCTGGTGCTATGTCGACGAGACGTTCATCGAGCTTGATCATCCCACACAGCAGCTCGGTCCAATACCGAGATTCGTGTGATCGGTGTAAAGCCGCCGGTCGATCACGAATTCTCCGGCATTCCGCGGCTCTCGCTGCGGCCACTTCTCGTCCGGCGCACCCTGGAATGCTCGTGTCAGCCCGACGATCGGCCTCGTGCGAGGGCAACTCTTGCGAGCGCACGATCCGGTGGATGCGACGCACATACTATGCCCGCCACATAAGCTCTTGTCGTCTCGAGCAGCCGAAACATCGGCGCTTCACTCGCCATCTCGACCGCGAGAAATGATTTGTCGAAAAGACGGTAGAACGATTCTGATGGCCGCGTGCACACGCTATCCAAACAGCCCGCGATAGCGCGCTCGGCAGTGAACGAGCCACGGAGAGTAGCCAGATGAACCAGCATGCGCTGCTCTTCCTCAGAGAGAAGGCCGTAGCTCCAATCGAAAGCCGCTGCCAAGGTGCGGTGCCTGGGCAACGCTGTCCGGCGACCTCGTGTGAGAATTGCGAAACAATCGTCGAGACGGGCAGCAATATCACGAAGCCCAAGCTCCGCAACCCGAGCGGCGGCCAGCTCGAGCGCGAGCGGTATTCCGTCAAGCCTCCGACAGATTTCAGCAATTGTCGGAATATCTCGCCGGCGTGGTTCAAATCGCATCGAAGATTGGACACGATCAACGAACAGGGTGATTGCCGAGAATTTCGCTATGTCCCTCTGCTCAATCTCCTCTCCTTCTGCGGGAAACGTGAGCGACGGCAGCAGATGGGTCCATTCCCCGGTCGCTCGTAGCGCTTCCCGGCTGGTCACCAGCAACTTCAAATTACAGCACCGACTTAACATCACCTCTGCAAGTGTCGCGATGGGTTCAACGATGTGCTCGCATGTGTCGAGTATCAAAACCGCTTCATGAAGCCTAAGGTGATCGCACAATAATTCGAGCGGGTCATGACCTGGTGCCAGATGCAGGGCCTCCGAGATGACTTGAGCTGCTCCAGCACCGTCAACGACATGCGACAGATCAACGAATCCGATCACGCCCTGAAAGTGCTCCGCGTAACGCTTCGCGGTTGCGATCGCAACGGTTGTCTTGCCGATACCGCCCGGCCCGGTGATGGTTACGAGGCGATGTCGGTCCAGCGCACCTTCAACAATTTGAATTGCTTCATCTCGACCGACTGTCGGATTAGGCAGGATTGGCAGTGCGGCAGGCCTCCAGGGCCTTGAGCCGTTCGGCTCGATCCCGTGCGGATGATAGCGTACGGGTAGAACGAAACAATATCCGCGATTCGGCACCGTATCGATTGCGCGGCTCGTCTCGTCGCATTGCGACAGTACCTTTCTAAGGACGGCCATCTGCACGCGAACATTCGCTTCTTCGACCGTAACGTTTGGCCAAACCAGACGCATTAGATCGTTGAAGCTCACAATGCTTCCAGCCCGCGACACCAGCAAGAGCAATAGGTCGAGCGCCCGCCCGCCAATCGCGACGCGCTCGGCGCCGTGCACCAGCATCCGCCGCTTTGGAAACAATCGCAGGCCTGCGAACTCGTAGCACTCCTCGGATGTCGGCTCTGCCCCTGGTGAGGCGGTAACGGGACTGTTCCGCTGCGGTGTTGAACAAGAGCCCTCATCCAAGAGCCCGCTTTTGACTGGCCGTTCGCTTAGCAGGGTCACCGACTACCTCGCGCAATGTTAAGCGCCGTATGTCGCACAGTAAGGCCAACGCGCTTCTACTATGATGCCCATTTTGTCGCAGGCCAATCTAGCAAGGGTCTCTACGACCCATACTTTGGTGTGTTCTTTTGTTGGTGACGGCCGCACCTTCGTTTAGTAGGGTTAGGCGCTACTTATGGTATTGATTTCAAGCTTCTTCTGGGTAGCGCGCGCATGGCCCAAGCGACGGATGGCACACCTACCGTGCACGTCATTGATGACGACGATTCTGTGCGCTTAATGCTCGATAGCCTGCTGCGGTCGGTCAGGCTTAACGTCCGCAGCTACAGCACTACGCAGGAGTTTCTGAAGGCGAGCCGCCTGGACGGCCCCGGTTGCATTGTTCTCGACATTCGCCTTCCGGGAATCAACGGACTGGACTTTCAGGAACAGCTCCAGGAAATTGGGGTGAGATTACCCGTGGTGCTGATGACTGGACATGGGGACATTCCGATGAGTGTGCGAGGTATGAAAGCCGGCGCAGTCGACTTCCTTCCCAAGCCATTTCGAGATCAAGACATGATCGATGCGGTCACGACAGCACTCGATCGGGATCGGGCGCGTCGCGCCAACGATGACTGGGCTGTCGCGACGGCCGATCGGTTCGCCACGCTTTCCTCGCGCGAGCGCGAAGTGATGATGTTGGTAACCTCCGGCAAACTGAACAAGCAAGTGGCAGGAGAACTCGGCCTAAGCGAGATAACAGTCAAGATGCATCGCGGTGCCGCGATGCGCAAAATGGAAGCTCATTCCATTGCAGATCTGGTTCGCATGGCAGATGCACTCAAGAACAGAGCGCGCTGAGAAGACGTTCAATGCTCTAACCACGTAGGCGGCGACAGAAATGATTTCCATTGTCGATGATGACGTCGCTGTGCGGGAAATGCTGGTCTCGCTAACAAGATCACTTGGATACGACGCCCTCGGATTCGCGTCCGCGGAGGAGTTTCTTGCATCCGCTGACTTTGGACGATTCGCCTGCGCGATTACAGATATTCATATGCCGGGAATGAACGGCTTCGAGCTTCAGAAGCAACTTCATCAGCGCAACCAATCATTTCCGGTCATCATGATAACGGCCCGCACGGAACCAGATCTCGAAAGGAAGGCTATTTCCAGTGGGGCGATAGGCTTCCTCCGCAAACCTCTGGATGTCGAAAAGCTGGTTGGCTGCATCGAGAGGGCATTGGGCGATTGAGGCCGTAGCCGAAAACCGCTCTTCGAACTCAAGTTTCCAGGCCATTGCTGCTGAGATGCGGGATAGTGAAATGAAATGCGGCTCCCTGCGGAACGTTTGCCTCGGCCCAAATCGTTCCTCCGTGGCTTTCTATGATCGAACGGCAGATCGATAGCCCCATTCCCATGCCGCTTGCCTTGGTCGTGTAAAATGGATCGAAAAGTCGATCCAGTTGCTCCGGGCCTATACCCCTCCCCGAATCTCGCACAGATACCAGTACGCCGTTTGAGCGGTTCATCGAAGAGCTGATCAGCAGTTCGCGCCGCGCTTGGCTAACCTCATCCAGGGCATGTACTGCGTTGATGATCAAATTCAACATAACTTGCTGTACTTGGGTGCGATCGGCTTCAACAAGAGGTAAGCCCTCCGCAAGCTGTGTCTGCACCGCGATGTGGCTCTTCGTTACCTCACCGCGCGTGAGCTCGATCACCTCGCCGATCGCTTCGTTGATCTCCATGCGCTCCTTCCGCAGTGGCGCCTTTTTGACAAGCTCACGAGTTCGATCGACGACGACGCCAACTCGACGGCCATCCTTGGTGATCCTCTCAAGTAGTTGGCGAACCTCCTCCAACTCCGGTGGCTGGCGGGCGAGCCAGCGCAGCGCCGCCTCGGCGTTTCCGATCGTTGCCGTGATCGGCTGGTTGACCTCATGGGCGATCGAGGCCGTAAGCTGGCCCATGGTTGCTACACGATTCGCGTGTGCCAGCTCCATCTGAGTCTCGCGATAGCGCCGCTCGCTTTCACGTGCTTCAGATTCCGCTCGCCGGCGTTCAGTCAGGTCAAGGACAAAAGAGACGCCCTGATTTCTATTTTGCTCAAGGAGAGCCGCTCCCATCAGCACGGGCACGCGGCTACCATCCTTCCGAAAATAATCCCTCTCAAACGGCCGTATCGTTCCTGTGACCTTTATCTCCTCCAGGGCCCTCGCAATTCGGTCGCTCTCCTCCGGCGGAATCAAATCTGTCCAGCGTACCCGACTAGAAACGAAATCGTCCCGGTCGAATCCCATCATGTGGAGAAACGTATCGTTGGCCTCGATGATGCGACCTTCGAAGTCCCAGAAGACGATCCCGATGAGGTTGGCGTCGAACAGGCTCCGAATCTTCGCCTCCTGCTCCTGCACTTCGGATTCCATCCGCTTGCGCTCCGTCAGGTCGAGGACAAAAGCGACACCCTGGTTCCCGCCTTCTTCGAAGCTCGCCGCGCCGACCAGTACAGGCACACGGCTACCGTCCTTCCGGACATACTCTTTCTCGTATGGCTGGGCGATACCCGTACTCCTAACTTCTTCGAGCATCTGTGTGTTGCGGTCGCGCCATTCCGGCGCCGTGAGTTCGGCCCCGTTGAGAAGTCCCGATGCGAGAGCTGCGCGGTCGTATCCAACGATGCGGAGGAATGCATCATTGGCCTCAGTGATTCGACTTTGGTGATCGAAGATAACGATCCCGATGATGTTGGCTTCGACCAAGCGACGGATTCTCGCTTCACGCTGCTGAAGGTCGCTATAGAGATGCGTATTCTCCAGCGAGATCGCAAGTTGCGATGCCAGCAACCCAAGCATTGCAGTTCGATCTGGCGTGAACGCGCCCGTGGTCAACGTGTTCTCGAGATAGAGTACTCCGGCCAGCGCCGTTTGTCGCACGAGGGGAAGGCAAAAGACCGAACGAGGTTGTCGACGCCGGAGGTACTCGTCGCCCGAGAAGGGGTTGGGTCGCCTGGCATCATCGAGAATGACCGTTTCGCGTGTCCGAATTACATACCGAATCAGGGAGTCGGGGACATCGTTGCCGGAGAGGGACATTCGGCACAAAACAATCTCGCCGCCGGCTACCTCCGCCATCGCTTCGACTCGAAAGTCATTGTTCTGGGGCAAGACCAACAACCCTCGATCGGCTCCCGCGTTTTCGAGCGAGACGTTCATCAATCGCCCAATCAGCTTCGGCAATTCAATCTCACTGGACACGGCTTGAGAGGCCTTCAAGAGTGTGTTGACGTCCAGCTTCTGGATGGCTGCCGCTGCCGTCTCGATTTGCCGATAGCTCTCGCCAGTAGCAAGGTTGGGGTATCGAGATTCCAGTTGCAGCACCTTACCGTCTGCCCCCCACAGCGCGTAACACGCACGAGCGTTGCGCAGATGCGCGTAGCCGTTCGTTTCAAGCTCCACAGCAAGATAAAACTGGCCGGCGAGTTCGCTGGCCATGGCTTCGTTTTGGATCAAGCCGTTCTCGTGCGCCGAGCGGATCGCCGCTTCGTACTGGCGCATCGCGTCCATCTGGCGGCCCTCGAGGCGCGCGATCTCTGCTGAGACCAGCGCGTATCGATTGTGATAATTCTCAGGGCAATTGTCGGCCCACAGCTTCAGCTTCTTCAGTTTCTCGTCAATCAATTTGCGATATTGCGCTTGCTGTGGCGCCGAGGCTGTAGGATACAACCCGATTAGCGTAAGCGCGTGGCAGAAATGATAGGTTGCCTCAATGGGCATCGCCATCGCGGCGCCGAGCACTGGCTCTGCGTCCGCGGCGGCCTGTAGTGCGTCCTCGTACTGACCATAGAGGACAGCGAGGATTTGCTTCATGATATGATAGAAGACGATGCCGCAGCCAAAGGCTGCCTTGACGATCGTGGCAACGCAAGTTGCTTCATCGAATGTGCCGTCCTCGAAGCTCAAGGGGGATTTCGTCCTCCCCCGGAGGCTTCCGATAAACTGCTGCTGCAGCCGGATCGTCTCGAAAACTGCCTCGTTGTGGCTCTGCTTTGCAAACGCTGCGTACCTACTTGCTGATGTCAGCACATCCTCAAGGGTTTCTCCCTTTTCGATGAGCTGCCACACGGTTTCGAACGCGAGGAACCCCGCATAGACGAGGTCCCCGACCTCGAGACAGGCCTCAAACGCCTGCTCCAGAATCGGTAGTCCTGTGGCGAAGTGCCTTCGCCACAAATTGACATGATCGCCATGCAGGTGAAGCAGCGTGCCTCGCAAACGCAAGTTCTTGAATCGCTCGTTCAGCCGTAGCGACATCTCGGAAAACTGATACGCCGAGTCGATGTCGCCCTTCAGGGAGACAAGCCAGAGCGCGAAGACACCGTAAACATAGCTCGACTGCTCCGTATTCCCGTCTGTTATGGAACGATTGACCCCCTCGAGAGCGACCAGCGGAAACAGCGGCGGCCGCGCGATATAGGCGCAGGGTGTTGCGTCAACGAGGAGCTCAATGATTGCCCGGCTGATGGGATCAACCGCAACCTCCGCATCGAGAAGCGCGCCGACCGGGCGCCCGGCCAGATTGACGGGAAGATTGCGGAATTGCGCTTCAACGGCTGCCTTGATGTCCTGATCGTTGTCAGGAAAAGTGACTCCAAACGAGCTCAGCGCATTTAACGCGACAGCGAGTCCTTGGTCGTATTTGCCTGCTACCTGGTACAGCTTGATGCGCAAGCTGTGAACCTTGGCTCGATCCAAGTTTGATGATGCTCTATCCAGGATGATGTCGAAGAGCGCGTCGGCCGCTTCGAAGTTGCCGGCTAAATATTCGCATTCCGAGAGTAGCAGGTAGAGCTCGAATGTCGTCTCGTAGCGGCTAGTCCACGCATCAAGAGGTGAAAGCTTAGATGCTTGCACGAGGTAATTGCGAGCCGACGCGTACGCAGTCGAGCTTTTTGCGCGCTTTCCTGCCAACACGTTCAACCCGGCAACCTGCTCGCGCTCGTCATGGGCCTCGATGAGGGCCACGCCGCGATTGAGATGGTTCACTATGTCGAAAATTTTGTCTTCAAGCTCGTCGGCTGCGGTCCCGGCTGCGAGCACGCGGCCGATCCGAAGATGGGCCGCGGCGAGATCGGACTCGGGGATGAGCCCATAGGCTGCTTCGTGCACGCGGTCGTGGAGGAATTTATAGGCACCGTCCACCTTGAAGATGAGGCCCGCCAGTACCGCCTCCCGGAGCGTCGCGTGAATCTTCTCTTCGGACTCTCCGTGAACGACCATCATGGTCGCGATCTCAGCGACGCTGCCAAGGCAAGCAAGTTGCCCCAAGGCGTTTCGTGTCGTACCCGACAAGCGACGGAGCTTGACCGACATGAGATCGAGCACGTTGTCCGAGAAGCGCTTTGCATGGATGCGTGAGACGTCCCAAACCCACTTCGCTGTCGTGTGATCGAATTGAAGTAGCCCTTCCTCTCCGAGCTCCGTGAGAAATTGGATTGCAAAGAATGGATTGCCTTCCGTCTTTTGGTGGATCAGCCTCGCAAGCGGCTGCGCGCCAACGTCGCCGCAATGCAGCGTCTCCTCGATCATTTGCTCGATGGCTTCCTGCTTGAGCGGCGCGAGCAACGTCTCCTGCACCCTCCCGCCACCGGAACGGATCGCTTCCTGGATTCGTCTGAGCGGATGGGACGAGCCGACTTCGTTATGACGATAAGCACCCACTAGCAACAAATGACGAATCTCGGGGTGCGTGGCGAGATGTTTCAGCATCTCCAGTGTTGCCGTATCGAGCCATTGCAAATCGTCTAGGAACAGCGCGAGGGGATGCTCTGCTCGAGCAAACACACCGACGAAGCGGCGGAATACCCGCTGAAACCGATTGTAATCCTCCTGGGGAGGGAGTTCAGGAACGGCTGGCTGCTCTCCTATGACCAGTGCGAGCTCCGGGATCAGGTTTATCATGAGCTGGCCATTGAAGCCCAACGCATCGAGCAGGAGCGATCGCCAAAGCGATATCTCCTCATCGCTTTTGCTGAGAAGCTGTCGCACAAGCGATTGAAAAGCTTGAGCCAGGGTTGCATACGGGATGTCGCGCTTGTACTGATCGAACTTCCCACCGGCGAACAAACCTCGCGGCGGCACCAGAGCTTTGTGCAGTTCGTTTACGATCGACGATTTGCCGATACCGGCTTGGCCGGAAATGAACACGATTTCCGTCATCCCGTTGGCAATGACACGATCGAAGGCCGCAAACAGACTATCGACCTCCTTTTCGCGACCATAGAGTTTTTCCGGAATCAGCAGCCGATCGGACGCATCATGAAGACCGAGCGGAAACCATTCGATCCGGCCATGGGTGACCCATTCGGAGAGACATCGCTGCAGGTCGGCCTCGACGCCCGCTGCCGTCTGGTACCGGCTTTCCGCATTCTTGGCGAGGAGCTTCAAAACGATTGCGGCGACAGAGAGTGAAATCCCGTTGACACGCTCATTGGGCGGCACGGGATGCCGGGCGATGTGACAATGAATCCATTCCATCGGGTCGACGGCAGAGAATGGAAGCGATCCCGTCAACATCTGGTAGAAGGTGACACCGAGAGAGTATAGATCGCTGCGAGTATCGATGGATCGATTCATCCGTCCGGTTTGTTCCGGCGACATGTAAGGCAGCGTGCCGGCAATCACTTCGGGCGGAGCAGGACTTTGGTGTTCGCGCGGCAGGCGTGAGGCCATGCCGAACCCGGTGATCTTGACCTCTCCGGTCGCACGATTCACAAGGATGTTGGTCGGCTTGAGATCCTTGTGGATGAGGCCGCGCCGGTGGACGTTGCCGACAGCCGCAGCGATATCTATGGCGAGACGCAGAAAGCTTGCAACCTCCATTGGTGCGTCAATCAGGCTTTCGAGCGGCTCCCCCCCTGGGTCCTCGAGAAGCAGTACGGTGCGACCGCCCTCATGAAGAAGGTCTAACGGACATACAGCCCACGCGCGATCGAGTTCGTCCTTCCATCCGTGTTCGCGAGCAAGGCGATCGATGACGGCAGGATGTGGACGCTCCGAGGAAGGCCGCACTGCCAGTACGGCGACGGCGCTGCCATCGGAGCGCCTATGCGATCCTCGGCAGAAGACACGCTCGTCATCCTTCCAGGCAACCTGGAAGCTGCTATCTGCGATTCCGGCGAAGCGAACTGCATCCATGTTAGTGCCGGTTCACATCGGTTCGGTCGCGAGTGAAGTAGGTACGAGCCCGCGCCGCTGCGGTGCTAAGCAACAGCCCACATAATACTACCGCTGATGGGCCGGCGCATTACCGAATACTGCGGACCCATGCGCAAATCTTGCTATGCGAGGACCGGGAACCGTGAGCCTCAGCGCTCGCCCCCTGGTTGACGAAGTGCGCGATACTGACCTGGCGTTAGTCCCGTCGCATTCCGAAAGGCTCTGATGAAATTGCCCTGCGATCGAAAGCCGGTTTCCAGCGCAATGTCCACGAGTGAGGAATGATTCAATGCCAGTCGCGTTTGCGCCTCTTGCACTCGGCGATACGTCAAGTAGCGATGAGGCGAAAGGCCGGTCGCCTCTCGAAACAGCCGCAAGAAATGAAAGTCACTGAGATGGGCCTCAGCTGCTAGATCGTGGAGCGTTATGTTCTCCGCAAAACGCGCTTCAATGAAATCGAGGACTCGTTTGAGGCGCTTGGCATCGATATTCGGGGCTTTTGAGGGCCGCCTCCAGCGATCGACGGAATAGTTACCAATCAGATGTGCCGCAAGCGCTGCTTGCATGCCATCCAGGAAAAGACGGTCTATCTGTTCGACACCCCGACTCGCGACACCGTGGATGTTCATGGCGATCTGGTGAAGCATGGCGTCTCTAAGACCGCCGGAGTAGACCAACTCGGCCTTCGAGGGGTCTATGTCGTAGTCCTCAAGGGCACTCTGTTGGATCAAGGTTGGCGGCAAAAAAATATGCAGACACTCGATTGGAGATGTAATGCCGCTAACGCTCTCGTCGGTCCCCTCGGGGCAAATGCAGGCGATACCCGGTTGAATAAAATCCCGGCGGGTCAGGCCGTTTCCTTCCTGAATTGCGAATGCGCGGCCAGAAAGCACAAACGCAAGCTCGTTGCTGACGCAGACGCCGGGCCGTTGAAATCCAGCTTCGAGAAATCGATGCTCTACACGCAGGTGCGGAAACTCAGCCACGCCCACCAAACGCGATGTAGTGTCGTGATATTTTCGATCGCCATGCGTTTTCAGGATCACGGCCCGCTCCATGGGATCGCCACGATACCCATTTGTGAAACCAGTGGAAATACCTGGCCGTGAGCTTCGTCGCGCGATAGATCCGCCGGCAGCGTCGTGGTTCCATCCGTTAGCTGGATGCTCAAATAATATGCAGCCGCCAGCTATCCTTCGGACTGAAGCTTTCTGAAACCGGAGTAACTCCAAGCGCAACGCCAAACCGATCTCGCTGCGTCGCTCAATCCCATCGGTGTTTTTCTTGACGACGATTTACCAGTCTTTACACCCTCACTGACGCGATGCCGGCTAAGTTATCGATAGCTCCCAGCGCCTTCGTCGATGTTGCGATGCTCAGGAAGGCGAATGGAACGGTCGCCCAGCCAGGCGAGATCAGATTGACGACAGATGTCGCGTCACATGGGATGGTGTCGCAGTCCTCTATTGGGGGATGCATGCACGGTTTCACCACGGGGAACGCGTACGTTTGCGCCACTCGCAATCCGCGTGAGAGCCGGTAGATGCAGGTCGTACCAACCGTCGGCTACACTGGGAGCGGAACGCAACAGCCGCTCCCCGATCCGCTCGAGCAGCAACTGAGAGAATCTCTTGAGCGTGAGGCGGCAACGGCCGAGATATTGAGGGTCATCGCGAGTTCGCCTTCCGGCTTTGGCCCCATCTTCGCAGCGATCGCAGAAAGGTCCAACAAGCTCGTAAACGGGCTGTCTACAGCGGTTCTTCAGTTAATCGATGACAGGTTGCATCTTGCTGCGTTCACCCGACGAGGCGAGATCGCGGACGCGGCCTTGATCAATCTGTTTCCCCTGAAGCTTTCAGACGTCGATTGGTATGAAAGAACAATCCGGGAGGTACGGCCAGTTCAGATCGAGGATTGCGAGTTGGGGTTCGCCGACTTGCCTGGCCTGTTGGATCTCTCGCGCAAGCGAGGCTTCCGGAGCGTTGCCCTGATCCCGCTTTTTCGCGACTCCGGGAGCGTCGGCATCATCAGCGTAACGCGCGCAGAGATCGGAAAATTCCGGGAAGAGCACATACGTCTGTTACGAACATTTGCTGATCAGGCGGTTATTGCGATCGAGAACGCCCGGCTTTTCAACGAAGTGCAGGCCAGAACGACCGATCTTACACGATCACTCGAGGACCTGCGCGTGGCCCAAGATCGCCTCGTGCAGACCGAAAAGCTTGCTTCTCTTGGCCAACTCACGGCAGGTATCGCACACGAAATCAAGAATCCGCTCAATTTCGTCAACAATTTTTCAGCGCTGTCAGTCGAGCTGACCGACGAACTCAACGACGTCCTAAGGCAGGCAACTCTCACGGAGGAAATCCGCATCAAAGTCGATGAATTGACCAGTCTTCTTAGAGAGGACCTCGAGAAGGTCATTCAGCACGGCAAGCGAGCCGATTCCATCGTCAAGAACATGCTGCTGCACTCGCGCGAGCGCTCGGGCGAGCGCCGCCCGGCTGACGTCAATGCGTTGGTCGAAGAGAGTCTCAACCTCGCCTATCACGGCGCGCGTGCGGAGGACTCGGCCTTCAAAATCACACTCCAGTGCGAGCTGGACCCTGATGCCGGGACGATCGATCTTTACCCGCAGGACATCACGCGCGTACTGCTCAATCTGATTTCGAACGGCTTCTACGCGACGACCAAGCGCAAGGCGACGGCCGGCGCGGCGTTCGAGCCGACCCTGTGCGCCAGTACCAGGAGCGTGCGCGACGGAGTGGAAATCGGAATTCGCGACAATGGCACGGGCATCCCCGAGGAGGTGAAGGAGAAGATTTTCAATCCCTTCTTCACGACCAAACCGGCTGGTGAAGGAACAGGGCTTGGTCTTTCGATCTGTCACGACATCATCGTGAAACAGCACGGCGGCGGCATCGAGGTCGCGACCGAGCCGGGCGCATTTACCGAGTTCACCATCACGCTGCCACGCATCGCGGCGGCTCAAATCCCCGAGGAGGCCAAAAATTGACCGTCTATATCCTGGTCGTCGATGATGAACCCGACATCGAAGCCCTGTTCCGCCAGCGGTTCCGGCACGATCTGCGTTCCGCGCGCTTTCAGATGGAGTTCGCCACGTCAGCGCCGGCGGCGCTGAGGCGTGCCGTCGAGATCCGGGACGCTTCGCTGATCCTGATCCTTTCGGATATCAACATGCCCGGGATGAGCGGGCTCGAGCTATTGCCGATCATGCGTGCGACGCGTCCCGACGTGCCAGTCATCATGATTACCGCCTATGGCGATACAGAAACGCGTAGGACAGCGATCGAACATGGCGCCGAAGGATTGTTGACCAAGCCGATCGACTTCGCGCTCCTACGGCAGGAAATCGACACGAGGATCGAGCACGCAGCGCCCATCCTCGTGGTTGACGATGAACCGGATCTCGAGAAGGCGAGGCTGAGCTAAAAGGATTTTCTCCGGCGCCTGCGGTCACCAGACCAGCCGTGGGTCGCTGCTCGACCGCTTGTCCGTATTCTTCTCGATTGCAGAGACCGCTTGACCGAAGAAGAGGAGGATTGCGTGCCAAAAATGTTCGTTCACGCTCCCAGTGGCGTTTTCACCCCCGAGGCTCGCGCGCGAGTGGCTGCCGAACTGACTGACCTCGGAATGGCGTGCGAGCGCCTTGCCGACACACCGACAATCCGATCGGGGGTTTGGGTTATCTTCGCCGAGTACGAGCCCGACGCTGTCTTCAGCGGTGGAGAAGTCGCATCGCGTCCGATCATAGCCCTGCTGATCAACGCAATTAAGGGAGGCCTCGACGATCCCGCCAAGAAGCGGCTCATCGAGGAAGGCACGGCGATCCTCGGCAGACACGCTGCCATTGGCGAAGGAAAAGTGCCGGCCTACGTCGCCGTCCAGGAGATCCCCGAGAGCAATTGGGGTATGTACGGAAAGCAGGTCGACCTTTCTGCGATGCGCGCTCCAGCAACCGCCTAGTTGCGCACGGTTATCGCTGAGCGGCATCTTTCGTACAGCGTCTTCCGTAAAACCGAATTAACTATAATTCGGGCAAGTGTCAGCGTCGCCCTTCTTCCGGTGCTCTTCGAACGCCGCGAGGAAAACGACCCGAGGTTCGCCGAATTTGTCGGGCTCGCCCGAATGCCGCTTGCCGAAGGCGAGCTGCTCGCTCACGATTGAGTAAGGCGACGCTGTATGATCTACCGGGTCAAGCGTGAGGCCACACGCGACCCGAATGAAAACTCATGTCCACGCACCAAGCTGGGAAATCAAGGGCTTGCGCTGAGCAGCCTGAGACATAGGTGACGGTACGTACCGGACACATGGGTTACACTTTCCGCTTTTGTTCTGCGGGAGGTGTGGATGCCGTGGAAAGCGAGTTCGGTAATGGAAGAGCGCCTGCGCTTTGTCGCCCGGCTTCTGGATGGGGAAGCCATGACCGAGGTCTGCCGGGAGTTCGGCATATCCCGCAAGACCGGCTACAAGATTTTCGATCGCTACAAGGAGCACGGGCTTGAGGCGTTAAGCGACCGCTCCAGGCGGC